>JAHEAK010000908.1 GCA_024642805.1 Kofleriaceae bacterium
ACCTCGAGTCCTTGCTTGGCGCAGGCGTAGGTGCTGACCGCTGTTGGCAGGCCCCATTCCCAATACTCATCGCCGAGCTTTTGCTCGCGACTTGCCTCGGCGGCTCGATGTCGCTCGACGGCAACCCACGACGTGCCGCCCGCGCCACTCACGTCGACAGCGCCAACGCCGATGGCCGAGAGCGAGCGGGCCGCAGCTGGCGAGAGGCCGCAGCCGGTCTCCTTCACGATCAATGGAATGGACAGGCCCTCTTGCAGCTCGCGAATGCACTCGAGAACCCCGCGAAAGTCGCGATCGCCATTGGCTTGCATCATCTCTTGGGCCGGATTGAGATGCACGGCCATGGCATCGGCGCCGATGCTGCGAGCCAGGTCATCGACACGCTCGACACCGTAGGCGCGAGCTTGCACGGCGCCAATGTTGCCGATGAGCATGAGGTCTGGCGCCACGTCACGCACTTCATAGGTTGCCAAGAGCTCGGGTTTCTCGGCCATCGCGCGCTGCGAGCCCAGGCCAAAGGCGATACCCATCTCTTGTGCTGCGCGCGCCAGGTCGCGATTGATCGCGCGAGCTTCCTCGGTGCCACCGGTCATTCCCGTGATGACGATGGGAGCGCGCAGGCGCTTGCCAAGCAGTTCGACACTCAGGTCGATGTCATCGACCTGTAGCTCCGGCAAGCTCTGATGATGGAATCGAAGTCCATCTAGCAAGGTCCCAAGCTCGCGAAAATCGGCGCGACCACTGGCGGCGACGGCAATATGGTCAGCTTTGCGACCCTCGATTCCTGCGCTTGACATGTTGGCTTCGTGTACCACAAAGCGCCCAGAGGAGCAGCAAGAGGGCCCAGCCAGCCGAACTGGAACCACCACTGCCGCTGCAAAAACCGCCTGAGGGCGGTCCCGGATCGGGAATGCATACCAGCTCCTCGTCGACCGTGTTCGTGCAGGCAAAGCCACTCGGGCAGCTGTTCTGATCCAGCTGACAGCTCGTACTGCAGAAGCCACCCCGATGGTCGGTTGCGCATTGTGTGCTGTCGCATTCTTCGCTGCCCTCACAGCTGGCGCCAAGGCCGCCCTGGTTGCCTGGCCCGAGCACGCACTGTCCTCCCACGCACACGAAGGCAAAGTCGCAGTCGAGGGTGCGCGCACATGGTTCTTGCACCACTTGCACATGCTGACTGCCATATTGATCGCGGTCGTCGAAGACACGTACCTCGACATCATGAATGCCAGGGCTCAATGTTCGCGGCGCTCGGTAGGCGAAGGGCTCAGCATCCAGCTGGTCGCGAAGCACGCCATCGATCCATAGTTCGCTGCGAGTAGTCTGCAAGTCATCGGTGGCCTGGGCGCGAATGGCAAAAGCCAGGCCGACCTCGGCCTCGGGACTCGGTTCCAGGATCTCGACCGTGGGCACGATGCCAGGTCCAAAGATGGACTCGATGGTCACAAAGCTATTCTGGGTGGAGCCGCCACAGGAGCACTCGCGCTCGGCGAACTCGCCGCAGGGTGCGTCGACATTCTGAAAGGCCTTGATGGGGCAGCCGCCGAGATAGGTCAGCGGATCGGCGCATTCCATTTCGTGATCGAGGCCGAAGGCATGGGCCGACTCTTGACCGACCACATTGCAGATTTGCGTCATCGAGGTGTAGATGGCGGGGAGGGTGAAGGTGATGGCGTTTTCGATCACGCCGCAGGTAAAGGGCGACACGCCACCGGCGCCAAAGAAGCCCGCCTCGGGAGGCGAGCCCGCCACGATGGCTTCAAAGTGCGGCTCCATGCCCGGATCGACGTCAGTGACGAGCACGTCGAAAGGAGCATAGAGCCCGCGCACGCAGCTGAGCATCTCGAGCCAGCCCTCATCGCCGTGCTCCCATTCGCTCATGTTGGCCGTGCGCTCGAGGATGCTCGAGTGGTTGGTGCGCGAATCTTCGAAGCCAGGCTCGATGACGCAGCCGCCGACACATCGATTTAGGTACAGGATGCGACTGCCCGCGCGAGCCTGGGTCTCGATGAGGGCA
>JAHEAK010000254.1 GCA_024642805.1 Kofleriaceae bacterium
CGAGCGCATGCCCAAGTACGAAAACCGGGTCATGACGATGGTCATCGCGCCTAAGTAGGACACGCGCGTTTAGCAGGGGCGCCGCTAGCCGAGCGCGCCCCAGCCGAGCGCCAAGACCAGGTCGAGAACGGCCAGCACACTGACCACGGTCCACGTGAGGGCCGTGCCCCAGAAGCGCCCAAAAGAGCGCCCAGAGGTCTGTAGCAGGCCATAGGCGTGCAAGAGGCGAGCAAGCATGAGACCCGAACCCAGGGCGTGTATCCAGGTGGCGGATGCGCCCTGGAGTTCGGCTGCGAGCAAGAGCATGAGAGCGAGCGGCACGTTTTCGACGGTGTTGCCATGGATGCGAACGGCGCGTTCCATCTTTGGGCTCTCGCCAGTGCCAAGGCTGACCTGTTCAGCGCCGCGCACCAGGGTGACCCAGTAGCCAAGGCCAACGATGTAGAGGGCGAAGACGGCGAGGTAGATGGCGGAGACCAGTGGCATCGACCTGCTTCTTACCACGCCGCGCGACGCGCTGTGGCTCTTCGCGCCTTACAAGAGCAAGTCGGCGCAAACCAAGGCCGAGCCTGCCCCTATCGAGGGGGCGGGCACGATCAGCACACAGCCGCAAGAGCCGGAGGCCATTTTGGCCCCGGGCCCGGCGGCAAAGCACAGCCAGGCGTAGCGTGAGCTTCGGAGATGCTCGAGCAAGTCAAGGCGGAGACTCCCAAGCTGCGTATGCTGCAGCTCTCGCAGGATGGCTCGCGCATCGTGGCGGCGGGAAGATGAGCTCCGAGGAACTTGCTGCACTTCAGCAAGAGCGCGACTAGTATCTGGGAAGGGGGCGTTGGCCAGGGCTATGGTGAGGCCCAGACGCAGCTCCCTTGCGCCCCTGGTACAATTCAGGCGTGAAGGTCTCCACAGCGATCGCTCTGGGATTTCTGCTCGTCGCCAGCGGATGCAGCAGTGAATCGGGAAAGTCCCAACCCGAGAGGCCGGTGGCAGGCCGCCCTGCCCTGGAGGCACCCGCGAAGGCCGAGCCAGCTACACAGCCAGTTGCGCCCAATGAAAGCAGCACCGAGCTTGCCCTCTATTGTCAAAAGGCCGAGGGCTTGTGCGCTCTTGCCGCCTCTGCCGGCGAGGACGTGTTTGCGCACTCGTATCGAGAGCACTGCTCGTCGCCAGGAAGTTGTGAGCGCGTCGATGGCGCCTATTGCATCGATGAAGTCCCGGGTTCGAGCCAGGGCAATCCTCTGCTCAACGAGCAAAGTAAGTGCTTTGCAAGCACGGGCCAATGCGAGGCCTTTCGTGCCACCCGCTCGGAGGCCTTGGCGTGCGCCCCCATGTCTGCCCTGATCGTTGCCCAAGAGCTCTACGCGGGAGCCGCCGATCGAGCGAGGCACAATCCGACGAACTATCACTGCAGCAATGCCGGTATGTCAGACGGTTCCATTCACTGCTTTGACGACTACTGGTCGTGTGCCTACCGCCGGCACCAGTGGATGGCCGAGAGCGTCCCCTGTGAGCCACAAGAGCAGGTCTCTTGCTATAGCGCCCCGGTATCCATCCGTCTTGGCCTGCTCGACCCTGTCGAGAGCTGCTATCCAGACTCGAGCGCGTGCCAGCGGGCTCGCACAGAGCAAGTTCGGGCTGAACCTGCGGTCAGAAGCCGCAGCACGGAATGTGAATACCGAGCCACTACCGGTCCGTAAAAAGGCGGCGGCGCGAGCCACACGCCCGCGTCCTCGCCGCTAGCGTTCGATGCTGTCCTCCCCTGGCCCCGTGCGTTGCTCTTCCACCGATCCGCTGGCGTCACCGACGATCTTGAACTCGACACGGCGATTGGCCGCTCGGCCCTCTTTGGTGGTGTTGTCGGCAATGGGTTGCTCCTCGCCAAAGCCCGCGGCCTGCAAACGATCCGCTGGTACACCTTTGGAAACCAAATAGGCCACGACGGCTTCGGCTCGGCGTTGTGAGAGCGCCTTGTTCTTGTCGTCATTGCCCTGACTGTCGGTATGACCTTCGACGCGAATCATCTGGAGTTCGGAGTGATCGGCGAGGACCTCGGCGACGTTGTCCAGAAGACCAAAGGAGCGCGACAGGATCGTCGCTTTGTTGGTTTGGAAGTAGACGACATCAAGAATGTCGAGCTTGTCGTCGATCAGAGCGACGAGCTGGCGCTTGTTGCAGCCATTGAACTCGGGGTTGCCCGCCTCATCAGGACAGTTGTCTAGACGATCGACGACAGTATCGCCGTCGCGATCTGGATCGGGGCAACCCTTCATCGCTGCGACGCCAGATACATCGGGGCAAAGGTCCTCGAGGTCGACGAAACCATCTCCGTCGTTGTCTGGATCCGGGCAGCCGTTGTCATCTTCGAATCGATCGAAATCTTCGGGCACGCTTGGACACAGATCTTTCAAGTCGTCGAGGCCATCACCATCGCTATCGGGTATCTCGTCGGGGCAACCATCGTCGTCTTGAAAGGAATTGCGGTTCTCGGCTGCCTGAGGACAGGGGTCGACAGAGTCGTCGAGGCCATCGCCATCGCTGTCGATGACACTTGCCAGCAGCGGGCCTGCGGCGGCCTTGTCGAGCTCTTTGCGAAAGCGCAGACCGGCCAAGACGCGCCAGTCAGGAGTACCAAAACCCTCCGAGGTGCCAAGCCCAGCGCCGGCAAAGACGCCCACCGGACCTGGCAAATCGTAGTTGGCCCCTGCTTTGATCTCGCTGTAGTTGCGATTGTAGGCGCCCAAAATGTCGCCAAGGCCGGTAGCAAGTGCGTAGCTAATGTCGAGCTCCAGCGGCGGTCCGCCCTTGTCGGCGAAGCGATAGCCGAGTCCGAGGCGAGTCTGCAGCTCGTCATTGATGATGAGATCGAGAACCCGCGTCCTCTTGCGATTGAGCATGCCAATGTTGGCCGCCAGGCGTACGCCACTGGCAAAGGAGCGCGAGACCAAGATCTCTGGAGCCAGCGCGGCTGACTCGCCGAAATACGTGTTCGAAGAGCTGGTTGGCAATGTGAAGCCCACCGCGGCGGCCACGTTGACTCCGAATTCGCTCTGCCGAAGGATGCCGATCTTCGGTACCAGGCGAAGATCGCCAAGGCCAAAGCTCGACGGGCTGGCGACCGTCTCCATGAGCCCGCCTACGTCTTCTCCTTGATAGAGAATTAGCGGAACTTCGATTCCGAGCTGTACGCGATCGTAGAGCCCAATCGAGCCCAGGAGATTGCCAGCCATTCGACTCGAGACCAGAGAGGCTACACGTCCCCGTCCCTCGTCAGTTGGACCGTTGAGGGTGAGCGGATCATCAGCCCATCCGAGCCACATGGCGAGGTCCAAGACCTTGTGGCCCGTGACCGCCGCCCACTCGACATCGAGGATACCGGCGCCATCCGAGCTGAGTCGAAATCGTTCCACCGGATAGTCAGTTTCGAGATCGAGTTGTTGCGCCTGCACCGAGCGCGCCGGCAAGAGCATGAGCAGCAGCATGGCGCTGAGAGCACAGCGTGGACGGCGCGCCAGGCACAAGAGGATCGCAACCACCAACAACGCAAAACCTGTTCCGCCCCTTGGTCCGCTGGTCGAACAGCCACCACCCTGAATTCCGTACTCCTCAGGCGCAGGAGTGATGTCCTCTTCGACGCGGCAACTCATGTCGCAGGCATCCCCGCTTTGCGTGTTGCCATCATCGCAGGCTTCGCTGCCTTCGATGACACCATTGCCGCAGGTGTTGGCCGCTTCACATAGACCAGGAAGGTTGTTGCCACTGACATCGCAAATGTCGCTGGCACACGAGGCGTCGCCGGTCGCGCCTGGGGCGCTTTGGTTGCATGCCGCGCCAACTTCGAGGAGGCAGCTCGCATCGCAGTCGTCGCCGACAAGCGCATTGCCATCATCGCAGCCCTCGCCGGCCTCGAGTACACCATTGCCGCACATGTTGACTGCTTCGCAAACGCCTGGGCCCGTGTTGCCGACCGTGTCGCACAGACCACTCGCGCAGGAGTCACTACCAGTCTCACCTGCGAGATCGGCGTTGCAGCTCGAGCCATCCTCGACCAGACAGGAGGCATTGCAGTCGTCACCGTCAGCGGTGTTGCCATCATCGCAGCCTTCGCCGGCCTCGAGAGCACCATTGCCGCAGGTGTCTGCATCCTCACAGATGCCAGGAGCCGCGTTACCTGCCACATCGCAGATGTCGCTTGCACAAGACGCGTTGCCTGTGGCTCCAGGTGCCGCGGCGTTACATGCCGATCCGGTTTCGAGCAAGCAACTGGCGCTGCACGTGTCGCCGTCAGCGGTGTTGCCGTCATCGCAACCTTCGCCGACCTCGAGTATGCCGTTGCCGCAGGTGAGCAAAGTTTCACAGATACCGGGGCTGGCATTGCCGGTAACATCGCAGTTGCCGCTTGCACAAGAGGCGCTATCGATGTCACCTGCCGTGTCAGTATTACAGGCAGTGCCGGTCTCGATCAGACAGTTACCGTCGCAGCCGTCATTGGGGTCAGTGCCGCCATCATCACAGCCCTCACCAGCTTCGAGGATGGAATTGCCACAACTGAGCGCGGCTTGACAGACGCCGGGGCTGGGACTTCCGACAGTGTCACAGCTGCTACTTGCGCACGAGCTGTTACCAAGGGCACCGGCCGCGTCATCGTTGCAGGCCGAACCGTTCTCGATGAGGCAACTGCCGTCGCAGCCGTCACCGGGGCTGTTGCCACCGTCGTCGCAACCTTCCCCAGCCTCGAGGATACCGTTGCCGCAGACGAGCAAGGCTTCACAGACGCCGGGACTCGCGTTGCCGATCAGATCGCAATTGCCGCTCGCGCACGAGCTATCGCCGACGGCGCCGGCCGAATCTTCGTTGCAGGCTGCTCCGAGCTCGGCCCGACAGCTGCTGTCGCAGCCATCGTTGTTGCTGGTATTGCCGTCGTCGCAGCCCTCGCTCGCTTCGAGCACTCCGTTGCCGCACGCGAGCAGAGGCTCGCAGACGCCGGGTGCCGCGTTGCCAAGCGTGTCGCAGTTGCCGCTGGCGCACGAGGCGTTGCCGGTTTCGCCCGCCACGTCGACGTTGCAGGCCAAGCTGTCCTCGATGAGGCAGCTCGAGTCACAATTGTCTCCGTTGCCAAGGTTGCCATCGTCGCAACCTTCGCCGGCTTCGAGAATGCCGTTGCCGCAGGTCAGCAGAGGCTCGCACACACCGGGAGCCGCGTTGCCAAGGGTGTCGCAGTTGCCGCTGGCGCACGAGGCGTTGCCGGTTTCGCCCGCAGCGTCGACGCTGCAGGCCGAGCTGTCCTCGATGAGGCAGCTGGCGTCGCAGCCGTCACTGCTGCTCGTGTTGCCATCGTCGCAACCTTCGCCGGCTTCGAGGATGCCGTTGCCGCAGGCGAGCAGAGGCTCACACACGCCGGGAGCCGCGTTACCGAGCGTGTCGCAGTTGCCGCTGGCGCACGAGTCGCTGCCGGTTTCGCCCGGCGCACTTGTGTTGCACGCCAAACCATCTTCAACGAGGCAGGCACTGCTGCAGCCGTCGCCGTCATCGGTGTCGCCGTCGTCGCAGCCTTCGCCCAGATTCAACACCGAGTTGCCACACAGGTCCGGGCGCATGTAGTCGGGCTGCCCGTCCGTGTTGCCATCGGCGCAAGCCGGCCAGGTGCCAGCGCATTCCACCGCGTCAGAAATACCATCTGCGTCGCTATCGCCCGACCCGGGGCCGCCGTCTTCGACGTCATAGGGGCTTGGAATCGAGTCGCCGTCGACATCGAAGCTGGTGGCGTCAATGGCCGGCACGCCAAACACGGCCTCGTTACCATCGACCGAGGCCATGAGACCATCGCGATCGAGATCCGTCGTGCTGTCCACACGCCCGTCGTCGTCGACATCCAGCGCGCCACCGCCCACCTCGTCGAGGTCGAACAAGCCGTCCCCGTCGCTGTCTAGGTCGAGAAAGTCGGGATCCGCGTCGCCATCGGTGTTGAGCAGCACGTAGTCAGTCAGGCCAGACTCAGGACCTGTTTCCAAAGCGTTGACCAATCCGTTGAGCCCGACAGGACCATCGACCAGACCATCGCCATTGGCATCCGTTGCGCCGTGGCCGGCTTCGACGAAGTCGACGATGCCATCGTTGTCAGAGTCGGTGTCGAGATGATTGGGCACACCATCCTGATCGTCGTCGAATCGCAAACTCGGAGCGTCACAGATGCCATTGGCATCAAGGTCGACGCACTGCGAGCTTCCGTCGCCTTCGTTGCTGGCGTCCTGCCAGTTGGCGATGCCATCGCTATCGGCGTCACCGTCGGGATTCACGCCCAGATCGTTCTCGTCGATGTCGGCGATACCGTCGTTGTCGTCGTCGAGATCCGTTGGCGAGGGCACGCCGTCGCCATCGGGATCGGCACTACTACCATCGAGAAAGGTCGGATCACTTGCGGCCAATGCGATGGTGCAGCCGACGGTTCCGCTGCAGCTCATGATGTCGACGGAGATGGCGTTGCCGGAGTTCGAGGTGCCAGCGATAAAGCGCAAGCTGGTCCTAAGATCGATATCCGTGCCAACGAAGGCACTCAAGGGCAGTGAAAAGTCGAGGAAGAAGTCCGGGGTGGAGTTGAAGGAGGTCCCTGCGGCCTGGATAACCACGTTGTGATCCGGAGGCACCAAATCGAGAGGCAGGGAGATGATCGGCGTCTCGGCGCTATCGCTCGGATTGCCAAGACCTGTCTTGACCGTGTTCTCGGAAAAGAGAACGCGGTCCGGGTTGCCGCTGCCGTCGACCATGATGATGTACTCGTAGTCGAGGAGATTGTTGTCGGTGTCGATCAGGAGTCCCCAGCCAAAGGACTGGACCAGGTTGGCACCGGAGCCTGTGGGATCTTCATCCAGGCGCATGCGCACGAAGAAATCGACACCGTCAGTAGCGATGAAGACGGCGGCGTTGTTGCTGTCGCCAACCAACTCACGTGAACTCTGACCACCGTCCGTAAAGATGTCGCCGACGTCGCCGCCCGCCTGCTGAACGGGCACCCAGCTGCTGGCAGAAGGAAAGGTCGAAGCCTGAGCCGTGACGCCGATGTCCTCGTCCGAAGTGCCGCAGGCAATGACGAAGGTCAGAGCAAGAAAGGGAAACGATGCTTGTCGAAAAATCATGTACTACTCCACGGAGCGCTTTGGCGCCCCGTTCAATCCCCTGAGCGATCACCCTACCAAGTGTCAATGCCCCACGCAGCGGGTGAGGGCTGGAAAGTGCTGGGGTGGACCGAGCGACAAGACGAGCGCGTGCTCCTTCTTT
>JAHEAK010000255.1 GCA_024642805.1 Kofleriaceae bacterium
AGACCATGGGATCTGAGGGCAACAACTTGCGCGATCGACTCAGGACAATGAACGAGGGCTTGAGGGATACCTTCAAAGCCCGTCGACGAGTTGTTTCCTTTGCAGAGTATTTGAACCTCGTCGAAGAGGCGCCCGAGGTGCAGTTGCGCTCGGCGCCTCAGTTCATCAAGGACTGCTTCGACTACTGGGGGCAAGAGGATGTCGAGTATCCCTGGGGCAAGATTCGTCGCTTCAAGCTCTTTGACTGCCCATGGTCTGATAGTCGCGACCAGCTTCTAGGCCAGGAAGGCGTTCAGAATCAGGTCTATCGGGCGCTCAGCAACTTCGTCAACGAGGGCACAGCCAACAAGCTCATCTTGCTGCACGGTCCCAATGGCTCGGCCAAGTCGACTCTGGTGCGTTGTATCGGCCGAGCGATGCAGGCCTACTCTGAGCGCGACGAGGGTGCCATCTATCGCTTCAATTGGATCTTTCCCAAGCAGAAGTTGGCGCGCGGCGACATTGGTTTCGCGGGCGGGGAGTTCGCCAGTGCCGACGTCTCCGATAGCTTCGCTCATCTGCCCGACGAGCTCATCGACGCCAAGATCACCGACGACCTGCGCGATCATCCTCTCTTGCTCTTGCCATTGGCCGAGCGCCGGCAGCTGATGGAGGCCTGCTTGAGCAATAAGCGCGGCACAGGCGAGGAGCGAGCCGTCATTGCCGACTACCTGCAGCACGGCCAGCTCAGTCATCGCAATCGCGCCATTTTCCAGGCGCTCCTGACCAACTACAAGGGCGACTACCTGAAGGTCTTGCGCCATGTGCAGGTCGAGCGATTCTTCATCAGTCATCGCTATCGCGAGGGCTACGTGACGGTCGAGCCGCAGCTGAGCGTGGATGCTCATGAGCGGCAAATCACCCAGGATAGCTCGATTTCGGCACTTCCGGCGGCGTTGCAGAGCTTGACTCTCTTCAACTACGGCGGGCAGCTGGTCACCGGTAATCGAGGGCTCATCGAGTACTCGGACTTGCTCAAGCGCCCACTTGAGGCCTTCAAGTATTTGCTGACCACGGTCGAGCAGGCCAGTGTGAGCCTGCAAAACGCGACCTTGTACCTGGACCTGTGCTTCATCGGCACCAGCAACGAAATCCATCTATCGGCCTTCAAGGAGATTGCCGAGTTTCAATCCTTCAAAGGGCGCCTTGAGCTGATTCGCGTGCCTTACCTCTTGGACGTGAGTAAGGAAGAGCGCATCTACGACAACAAGCTGCGCGAGGCTGCCCGCTCCAAGCACATCGCGCCGCACAGTGCCTACGTGGCCGCCCTGTGGGCCGTGCTCACTCGCATGCGCAAGCCCTTGGCCGACAAGTACCCTAAAGAGGTAAGCGAGATCATCGGCAAGCTCAGTCCCGTCGAGAAGGCCGAGCTGTACAGCGAGGGCAAAGTGCCTGCGGGCCTCACCACCAAGCAGGCCAAAGAGCTGCGCGCGCACCTGCGCGACCTGCGCAGAGAGTCCGACAACTACCCGAGCTATGAAGGTCTCACCGGCGCTTCCCCGCGCGAGCTGCAGACCGTGCTCTTCAACGCCGCCAATTCGCAGGCCTATGCCTACGTGTCGCCGCTGGCCATCCTCAGCGAGATCGAGGCCCTGTGCACGCATACCTCGGTCTACGATTTCCTGCGCCAGGAGCCCCTGCCAGGCGGCTTCCACGATCACCACGGGCTCATCGCCGAAGCTCGCAAGCGTTGGCTCGAGCGGGTCAACGACGAATTTCGCGGAGCCATGGGCCTGGTTGCCGACGACGAATACGCTCGCATCTTTCAGCGCTATATCGTGCACGTGATCCACTACACCAAAGGGGAGAAGCTGGAAAACGAGGCCACCGGCAAGTTCGAGAGCGCCGACGAGAAGATGATGCAGTCGGTGGAAAAAACGCTTGGCGCAACCGGCGACGTCAAAGAGTTTCGAAATGCGCTGATCTCCAAGATCGGCGCCTGGTCTCTCGACCATCCCAACGAGCGCCCGGTGTTCCAGGACATCTTCGCCTCGCACTTTGCCAAGCTCCGAAGTGCCTACTTTGCAGTACACGCCAAGCGGGTCGCCGATGCCGTCGAGCACTTCCTTATGTATGTATCCGATGGCGCCAGTGGCCTCAGTGATGAGGATCGCGCGCAGGCCCGCCTGATCCTCGAGAATCTCGAAGCGAACTACGGCTACACCGAGGCATCGGCAAGGGACATCATTCGCGTGCTGGCCCGCGATCGCTACGCTAGCTAGTCGGAGCACTCTGAGGAACTTGCGAGCCAGGCCTGGCCGCGCTTACCATCGTGCTAATGAAACGGAGGTGCCTTTGGGCGGCGCTTTGCCTGCTCCTCGTGCTCGGGACCCAGAGCGGTGCCCAGGCCGAAGTCTTTCAAAAGGGCCCCTACCTTCAGAACGTCTCCAAGACCTCCGTGACCGTCATGTGGCAGGTGGGTGGCCAGCGCAGCGGAACTCTGACGCTGCACACCGAACCGCCGCGCGTCATCGAGAGCGAGGCCTCGTCCATGCACGAGGTTGTGATCGAGGGCCTTAGCCCGGCCACCCGCTATCGCTACTCGGTGGAGACCGAGGGCGTGGTCGAGGAGGGCGAGTTTGCAACCGCGCCTGCCGCCGGTGAGCCGCTTTCCTTCATCGTCTACGGCGATAGTCGATCCAACGCGGCGGCTCATGCGCGTGTCATCGAGCGTATTCGCCAAGAGGTTCCCGACTTCTTGCTAGGTACGGGCGACATCGTCAACGAGGGCGCATCGGAGGCCGATTGGGCCAAGCTCTTCGAAGTCGAGGGGGCTCTTTTGCGCGGGACCACCATGTTTCCTTCGCTAGGTAATCACGACCGCCAGGGCCGTGGACGCACCGCAGACAACTTCCGCAAGTACTTCGCCGTCCCTGAGAATTCTCCCGACCCGGAGCGCTACTACGCCTTCACCTACGGCAACTCGCGCTTCCTTATCCTCGACTCCAATACCTACTCCTTTGCATTGACCGATCAGACGGCGTGGATCGAGCAGCAGCTGCAGTCTGCCCGTCTCGATCGCCAGATCGAGCACGTCTTCGTGACGATGCACCACCCGCCTTTTTCGGTGTCGCTGCACGGCGGCCAGAGCCAGCTGCGCGAAGCCTGGACGCCACTCTTTGAGAAGTATCAAGTGGACGCCGTGTTCTCCGGCCACGACCACGTCTACTCGCGAGCCAAGAAGAACGGCGTGAATTACTACGTCTCTGGCGGCGGCGGTGCTCCTCTCTACGGTCGCAAGAAGACCTCGGCAGCCATTGATCTCGAGGCCACGCAGTTCTTCGAGCGCGTCAATCACCACCTGCGCGTCAACGTGGTCGGCAAGCATGTCGAAGTCTCAGCCGTGCGTGCCGACGGCACCATCATCGAGACCATCAGCTGGGGCGAGCTGCCCGAGCTAAGCTCCGAGGACCTGCTCGCATTGACGCCGGATGTGCCTGGACACAAGGCGCAGGCCTTGCCTGGTGCCGGCGCGGGCCAAGAGAGCGTGGTGGCTCCTGGCGAGCTTGGTTCGAGCGCGGCCAAGCAGCGCGGCTTTGGCCTGCTCGGTCTGCTCGGCGGCATCATGACCCTGTGCGCTGGCGTCGTCGCCCTGTGGGCGTGGCGCAGCCAGGCCTGAGCAGCGCGCCACTCGCCGCGCTACTCGCCGCAGAGGGCGGCCAGTGTGCTCACGATCTGGCTTCGCTCGACACTCTGTTCGCTGCGCTCGCTCATGTTCTTGAGCTGCACCGTGCCATTGGCTAGCTCGTCGTCGCCAATGGTGATGACGAAGCTCGCCGCCAGTTTGTCGGCCCGTTTGAACTGGGCCTTCATGGCTACGGGCCGGTGCTCGACTTCTACGTACATGCCCGCCCGGCGCAGCTCGGCAGCCAGCGCCATCTTGGCGCTTGCGGCAGCATCGCCTCGGCTAACGATGAAGGCGTCAGGGCGCAGGACGTAGTCCTCGGCGGGAGCCTCGAGGCTGAGAATCGCGCGCTCGACACCCAGGGCAAAGCCGACCGCAGGCACGCTCGGGCCACCCAGGCTCTCCACCAAGCCGTCATAGCGGCCACCGGCAACGATGGTGCTCTGGGTGCCAAGGCTTTCGGTGGCGGCGGTAATCTCGAAGACGGTACCCGTGTAGTAGTCGAGGCCGCGCACGAGGCGAGAATCGACCACGTAGGGCACGCCAAGGAGGTCGAGTGCTGCCTTGGCACTTTCGAAGTGCGCCTGACTCTCGGGGCCCAGGCTGTCGAGAACCGAGGGTGCGTTGACCATGCGCTCACGACAGCCGGCTACCTTGCAGTCGAGAAGGCGCAGAGGATTGCTCTCCAGGCGTCGCTGACAATCGCCGCACAGCTCGCTGGCGAAGGGTTGCGCAAAGTCGACGAGGGCCTGTCGATAGCGCGGGCGATCCTCGCCAGTACCGACCGAGTTGATGAGCACCGTCAGGCCGCGCATGCCCACGCCCGCGTACAGCTCGTAGAGCATGGAGATTTGCTCGGCTTCGACGCTGGCTTCGGCGACGCCGTAGGCCTCGCAGCCAATCTGATAGAACTGTCGGTAGCGACCGGTCTGCATGCGCTCGTAGCGAAACATCGGCCCCGAGTAAAACCAGCGGGTCACGGGCTCTTGTCGAGCCATGGAATGCTGGATGTATGCGCGCACGCAGGCGGCGGTGCCTTCGGGGCGCATGGTCATCGAGCGCTCGCTGCGGTCGGGAAAGGTGTACATCTCCTTTTCGACGATGTCAGTGGCCTCACCAATGCCGCGGCTGAAGAGGGCGGTGCTTTCCAGGATGGGTGTGCGAATTTCCTGGTAGCCGTAGCGGCGAAAGAGCTCCCGGCAGCGACTCTCGAAATACTGCCACTTGGCAGAATCGGGCGGCAGTAGGTCGTTCATTCCGCGAACAGACTTGATGGTCTCGGCCATGCGCCCGAAATAGCATGGCCGCGAGCAGCGCTCAATCTTTGCCGGAGATCGGAAGCAAAAGCCTGCAAGGGTAGGCGCACTGGCGGCTTGCGGGCGGCGGCGGAAGTCGCTAGAACCCATCCGGGCTCCATGGACTATCTCCTTCGTTCGGGACGCGTCATCGACGTATCGAGGAAGGGCGGCGAATTTCTCGACGCCGAGCTAGATCTGTTGGTGCGAGACGGCAAGATTGCCGAGCTTGGCAAAGGGCTCAAGGCCCCCGCCGGCGTTCGCGTCATCGACGCCGCTGGCAAGCTCGTGCTCCCCGGTCTGGTCGACGTGCACGTGCATTTGCGCGAGCCTGGCCAGGAGTACAAAGAGGACATCGAGTCTGGATCGCGCTCAGCGGCCGCCGGCGGCATCACCACCATGTGTTGCATGCCCAACACCAGGCCGGTCAACGACTGCCGCACGGTCACCGACCTCATCATGCGCCGCTCGCGCGAGGTGGGCGGCGCGCGCGTGCTGCCCATCGGTGCCATCTCCAAGGGCCTCGAGGGCAAGAGCCTGGCCGAGTTTGGCGAGATGAAGGATGCAGGCATCGTGGCTGTCTCTGACGACGGACGCCCGGTGATGGATGCGGGCCTCATGCGGCGAGCTCTCGAGTACGCCAAGACTTTCGATTTGCCCGTCGTACAGCACGCCGAAGACCTGCAGCTGGCAGAGGGCGGCGTCATGAACGAGGGCGAGGTCGCCACACGCATCGGTCTGCGCGGTCAGCCCCCGCAAGCGGAATCGATCATGGTTGCCCGCGACATTGAGCTCGTCGAGTGGACGGGCGCTCAGTATCACGTCGCTCATGCCTCGACCGGGCGCACGATGGACCTGGTGCGCGACGCCAAGCGCAGAGGACTGCCCGTCAGCTGTGAGGTCGCACCGCACCACTTCGCACTCACCGATGAAGCCTGCGCCACCTACAACACGGATATGAAGGTTGCGCCGCCCCTGCGCGCCGAGCGCGACCGGCAGGCATTGCTGGCCGCTCTCGCCGACGGCACCGTCGACTGCATCGCAACCGATCACGCGCCGCACTCCGAAGTTGAAAAGGATGTGGAGTTCGATTGCGCCTCCTGCGGCATGCTTGGCCTCGAGACCGCTCTGTGTCTCTCGCTCGAGCTGGTGCGAGCCGGCGTCATCGATCTGCATCGCATGGTGCACCTGTTGACCTGCGGGCCAGCGGCGCTCTTTTCCCTCGGCCATGGCATCGGAACTCTCGACCCTGGCAGCGCGGCTGACATCGTGGTCGTGGACGCCGAGGCCAGCTGGACGGTGGATCGCGAGAAGACCTTCAGCAAGTCCAAAAACACGCCATTCCACGGTCGTCAGGTGCAGGGGCAGGTGCTGCTCACCCTCTTTGCCGGTCGGCCCGTCTTCGATCCCAAAGGCCTGTGTCGATGAGCCGGGCCGCAGTTCTCATGCTCGAGAACGGGCGGGTCTTTCGTGGTCACTCGGTCGGTCCGACGACGGAGAGCATTGGCGAAGTCGTTTTCAATACCGGCCTCTCTGGTTACCAAGAGGTACTGAGCGATCCGTCCTATGCCGGGCAGATCATCGTGATGACCGCACCGCAGATTGGCAACACCGGCATCAACGCAGAGGATCAAGAAGGTCAGGGCCTGCACTGCGCGGGTCTGGTCATGCGCGAGGCCAGCCCAATAAGCTCCAACTGGCGCAGCGAAATCAGCCTGCAGGACTATCTGGAAGAGCACCAGCGACCTGGCATCGATGGCATCGATACTCGCGCCCTCACGCGCGCCCTGCGTGACGAGGGTGTTATGCGCGGCGCGATTTCCACCGACGTCGACGACCTCGAGGCCCTGCTTGCCCGCATCAAGGCCTCGCCGAGCATGGAAGGTCTGGATCTGGCCTCACAAGTGAGCTGCGAGTCGATCTACACCTGGCAAGATCCGACGCCAGACGCCTTTGCTCAGCCCGAGCAACCATCAGAAGAATTCGAAGTCGTGGCCTACGACTTTGGGGTCAAGCGCAACCTCTTGCGCCAGCTGCGGCATGCCGGTTGTCGCGTAACGGTGGTGCCAGGCAACACGCCCGCCAAAGAGGTCCTGGCTCGCAAGCCGCACGGCATCTTCCTGTCCAATGGACCTGGTGATCCAGCCGCTGTCGGGCCCGCGATTGAAGCCGTTCGTGAGTTGGTAGCCAGTGGCACGCCCATCTTTGGTGTCTGTCTCGGCCACCAGATCCTGGCGCTGGCTATGGGAGCGAAGACCTACAAGCTGCCCTTCGGCCACCATGGTGGCAATCACCCGGTCATGGACCTG
>JAHEAK010000004.1:0-2628 GCA_024642805.1 Kofleriaceae bacterium
TGAGGCCGTAGGAGGCAGACTCTTCCCAGGAGAGGTGCGCGGGCTTCTTGAGAAGTTGTTGCGACTGCACGCGGGCAAACTGCCCGAAGGAGCCATAGTTGGTCTCGTAGCCCCAGATGCGCTGGTTCTGGCATGCCAGAGGATCGTTGCCGTTGCAGGCCGGGCACTCGCGGCACGATTGGTTGCAGTGTAAGACGACTTCGTCGCCGACCTTCCAAATGCGTACGGCGCTGCCCACCTTCCAGACGATTCCCGAGGCGTCGGAACCGGCAATGTGGAAGGGCTCTTCGGGGTGCATCTTGATGACGCTGATGGGCTGACCTCGCGCCGCCCACACGCCATTGAAGTTGATGCCCGCCGCCATGACCAGCACGAGCACGTCATTGGGACCGACTTTGGGCACCGCGATTTCCTCGATCTGCATCGAGTCTTTGGGCTCGCCTTCGCGATCCTGCCGAATGACGACCGCCTTCATCATTTTGGGAACAGCGCCAAGTGGCGGGACGGTACCGAGATCAAATGTGTGGCTCATAGCGATCCTATCGATTGTCGAGCAGACGTTTAGCGATGACTTCGTATTGAATTTCGGAGGTGCCTTCGAAGATCTTGAAGACCCGGGCGTCGCGCCAGTAGCGCTGCACGGGATACTCGCGGCTGTAGCCGTAACCGCCAAAGACCTGCATGGCCTCCGAGGTAACTCGCTCAGCCATCTCCGCGGCGTAGGCCTTTGCGTAGCCAGCTTCCAGATCCGCGCGCTCGCCCGAATCCTTCTTCATGGCGGCCGCGTAGCACAGCTGGCGAGCGGCCTCGATCTCGGTGGCCATGTGAGCAATCTTGTGTCGAATGACCTGATGCTCGGCGATGGCCTTGCCGAACTGATGTCGCTCCTTGGCGTAGCCGATGGCGGCTTCGAGCGCAGCCTGGGCAACACCGACGGCGCGTGCGGCTGTTTGAATGCGCGCGTACTCATAGGTCGGCATGAGCTGGTAAAAGCCCTTGCCCTCGACACCACCGAGCAAATTGGCCGCAGGCACCTCATAGCCGTCGAAGCCGAGCGAGTAGGACTTCATGCCCTTGTAGCCGATGGTAGGAATCGGGCTGCCAGCCAGCTCGGGCGGATGGAAATCCTCTCCCGGCTCTTTTTCGACGAGGAACATCGAGAGACCTTTGTGCCGCTTGCTGGCATCGGGATCGGTGCGAGCGAGCACGGTCAAGATGTGCGCGCGATTGGCAAAGGTGCACCAGGTCTTCTCGCCACGAAGCAGGTAATGGTCGCCCTCTTTGATCGCACGACACTTCATGGCGCCGGTGTCACTGCCGACATCTGGCTCGGTGAAGGCTGCCGCCGTTAAGAGTTTTCCCGTTGCGATCTTCGGCAAGAATCGCTGCTTCTGTTCTTCAGTACCGGCCTGCCACAAGAGCGAGCCAGTGATGATCATGCGGGTCATCACCGATCCGACGCTGAGCCAACCGCGGCTGAGCTCCTCGGTGACGATCGCCATCGATAGCGAGTCCAGGCTCATGCCCTCGTACTCTTCCGGGAAGATCAGGCCGAAATAGCCGAGCTCGGCCATTTGCTCGATGATCGCCATCGGGATTTCGGCCTCGGCGTTATCGAGATCGTGCGCGATTGGAATGATCTCGCGATCAACGAAGTCGCGAACGCTGCGACGAATCTCGAGATGATGGTCTGCAAAGATGCCCATGTCGTCAGTGCCCTTCGGTGGTTAGCGCTGCCATGCTCGCTAATTTTACGCGGCGTGTCAACAGTTAGGCCTGTAAATTCGGCCTGTTAGGAGTCATGGCGGGAGCGCCCTTGGTGCTCGAAGAGGGCTATGCCCCGGTGAGCGCTCTTGGAATCGCAATCGCGGACCAGCCCGGGATCGGGCTGCCATGCGCGACTAGCAGCCCGGTATTTGGGCCCCGAGCCATGGGCCCCGAGCCAGGATAAAGAGTTCGAAGGGGTTGCGACTCGAAGTGAGTGCAGAGGCGTCGCCCAGCGCCCAGAGCGCTCACCGGCCGGGTGCTTAGAGCTGGACCTGGACGGCTTCGTCGCGTTTGGGTGCCATGCGAGCGAGCACGTGATCGAGCTCGTTGGCGCAGCAAGGCTTGGGCAGGAAGGCTGCCGCGCCAAGCTTGGCGGAGTAGGTCGGCGCTGATGGCGACGAGCTCACCAGCACGAAAGGCGGCGATTCGGCTTCGTGGCTCAGTTCCGCCACAAAGCGGGTCACGCTCTCGCTCTTGTCCGCAGCCCCGTCGATGATGATGCAATCAACACCTCCAGATCGGACGTGTACGAGGGCCTGGCCCGGCTCTTCGGCGTAAAGAACCGTGTAGCCTATGGCTTCGAGCTCAGGGGTCCAATTGTCGTCGGACTCAGAGCCAGGACGCAGAATCAGTACGGTTCCACCCACTGCCGGAACCTTAGCTCAATCTTGGTAGCGAGGTACAGTAAGCGCTATTACGGGAGTGTCTGATGAATAGCATTTTTATGTCAAAGCGCCACTTTTTTACCATTGCTGCAGCGCGGCAATTCGCCACAGGGCCGTGTCCGGGATCGGCTCGTAACCATGCTCAGCGCTCGCCGGCGGCGTTTTGCGCCTGACGAACACCCTCGATCCAGCCGAC
>JAHEAK010000004.1:2638-28425 GCA_024642805.1 Kofleriaceae bacterium
GCAGGCGGGCCTCGCGAATGCTCGCCGGGGTGATGCGACGAACCGTTTGGCTCGGCCGACTCGAGGCTAGCAAGAGCTCCGCAGTGGCGCGCCTATCGCCGAGCTTGCGCATCTCCTCGATGGCTCGGTGACGATAGCTCTGAGCCTTTTCGATCTCCCCTTTGGCTTCGAGGATGCCGGCCAGGGTCGCGTAGGCGCGCGCCGAGCCAACCGGGCTCTGCGCGGCACTTGCCAAGCGCGCCGCGTCCTGACCGATGCGCATGGCTTTGTCACTCGCGCCCGTCGATGCATAGAGCTGGGCCAGACGCAGTAGCAAGCGCCAAAAGAGCTTGGGCGCGCGCGTGACGGATGGACCTTCGCCCATGGTGATGAGATCGATGCCTTCTTCGAGCTCGCGAATCGCTTGCTCTGCCTTGCCATCGCGCAAGAGCATGGTCGCCAGATCGAGATAGGCCTCGGTGAGCAAG
This sequence comes from Kofleriaceae bacterium, assembly GCA_024642805.1. GTDB lineage: Bacteria > Myxococcota_A > Polyangia > Haliangiales > Haliangiaceae > NORP324. The sequence continues at coordinate 3,106 of JAHEAK010000004.1, forward strand.
TCGATGGCTAGTTTTGGAATCGCCAGCGCGATGGCTTCGCGGTACAGCTCGATAGCGAGGTCAACATCACCTTCGGTCGCGCGCAGTTGTGCGTTGGCGCGCAGCAGTTGAGCTCGCAAGAGTGGCGCATCTTCACAGCTACTAAGAGCTTCACCTAAAATGCCCCTTGCCAGGCCGACCTCTCCGCACATACGCAGGGAGTCGGCCAGCTTGATGGAGACCTCGACCAGGCGAACTTGGGCACGGCCGTCGAGCTGGCTGTGCAGTACCGCGCGAGTGGCGGCCAGCGATCGGTGAAAGAGCGTGGCGGCACCGGCATCGTCGAGCTGTCGAACCGCGTTGTCTCCTGCGCGACTGAGCAGCTCGGAGGCGCGGTTGAGATCGCCGGCTCTCTCCGCGTGAGTACCCAGGATCGCGGGATCCGCGACTGACGAGATCAGCACGTCGCCCGCGATGCCGTGCAAGTTGCGTCTTACGTTGAGGGGCGTCGATTCGTAGATAACGTCGCGAACGATGGACTGCGTGAAGCAGAGCATGTCGTTCTCGTTGGTGAGGATGCCGCGTCGCGTGACCATGGCCAAAGCGGCATCCATTTCGATGCGGCCCATCGAGTTGGACAGCGTCTCGACGAGGTCTTGGTGCGACACGCCGACGCCGAAGACCGCCGCCGCTTGCAAGAGGCGTTTGGCTGCGCCGGGAAGAAAGTCCAGTCGAGCGGCGATGACATCGGCGAGCGACTCGGGAGCCCTGCGCACGTCGCCGCCCTCGATGCTGTAGCGCAGAAGCTGCTCGATGTGGCCCACGCTGCCCTTGGAGAAGGTGCGCAGCTCTTCGACGGTTACCAGGTCGGGCTGTCCACGTGCTGCCAGGTGACTGACGATGGCGCGCAGGTCGTCATCGTCGAGAGCCCCAAGCGTCATGACGGCGACATCGGGCCAGTCGAGACGGGTCTTGGCGTCGCTGGTGATGAGCAGGCGCAGCGAGGAGCTTGCATTGCGACTGCCGTCGGCCAAGAGTCGCAGAAGCTCCTGGCTCGGTTCGTCATAGAGATGGAAATCCTCGAAGGCAAGGACGCCCGAGTAGTGCTTGCCGGCGGCGCGCAAGACCCGCATGGTCGACGCGAAGAGCTCGCGCCGACGAACGGGAGTCTCGAGTCTCGATAGGCCGCCGCCTTCGTGTTGGAAGAGTTCGCCGACGCCTGGCAGGTCGCGTGCGCTTAGGCCAATGTTGTCAAGCGCGGCACCGATCTCCTCGTAGGAGCACAGTCCCGGTAGTTGCAGAATGGCCGCCACGATCGCGCGAATCGGGTAGAAGCTGGTTGCGAGGCCGGTCGGATCCGCGCCGGTCAGGAAGATGACGCAGTTGTCTTGCGCGGCTCGCATGCAGGCTTCGCGCAAGAAGGTCGCGCTTCCCGAGTCGCGATCGGCGCGCACGTGCAAGATGGTCTGCGCGGTACCGCGCAGGAAGTCTGCCACGCCCTCTAGCTCACGGTCGCGGCCAACCAGCGGCAGCGGAAAGAGTTCGGCGATCGACGGCGCTACGTCGGCGGGCAGCTCATCGGTCTTGGTGCGAGCGGCCGTCGCCATGGCTCCTCGAACCTCCGAGGCAACCAGGTCGGCGGTCTGGGCATCGTCAGACCAGATTTCTTCGTAGCCGGTATCGTCGAGAGCCAGGTCGAATTCCTGTGGCGGTGGCGGCTGCGCGGCTCCACACTCCGGGCAGAACTTCACGCTACTGGCGTTTAGCGCCCCACAATCGCCACATTGTGCAGTATCAGAGCTTTCCTTAATGGGCGCGTGAGCGGCCGGCGTTGCACTCCGCAAGAAACGCTCGAGCGAAGCCGCGGTCTCGAAGCGATCCTTTGGGTCCTTCTCGAGTGCACGCATCGTGGCGGAGTCGAGTTGCGGGGGCACGGGGAAAGCGGTGTCTCGCTGGCTGGGTGCGATCGGCTGCTTCGAGACGTGATCGCGCAGAACCTCGATGGTGGAGCCACCGCTGAAGGGCGTGTAGCCGACCAGGAGCTCGTAGAGCATGATGCCGACCGCGTAGATGTCAGAGGCCCGCGTCGGGTTCTTGCCGCGAATGACTTCCGGAGCCATGTACTCGGGCGTGCCGCAGATGGTGTCGTCGGACTCGGTGCCGCTTCGATCGTTACTGCCCGTGAGTCTGGCGATGCCGAAGTCGACGACCTTGATGAGATCCCAACCGCCGCGGCGGTGCTCGACCATGATGTTGTCGGACTTGAGGTCAGCGTGAATGACGCCACCCTCATGCGCCTCTTCGAGTGCGGAGAGGACCTGGCAAATAATGTCGGTGATGCGCTCGGGACTCAGCTGCTCGCTGCGCAAGACCTGGGTCAAGGTCTGCCCGCGCAAGAACTCCATGACCAGATAGAGCAGGCCGTCCTCGGTTTGCCCAAAGTCGATCACCGAGACGACGTTGGGGTGGTTGAGTCGCGAGGCAGCAAGCGCCTCGTCGTGAAAGCGACGGACGAAGCGGGGGTCGACGGCCAGTTCGGGGCGAAGAACTTTGACGGCGACCGTGCGACCTAGAGCGGTCTGATCCGCCTTGTAGACCGTGCCCGATGCACCGATGCCAATGCACTGGCGCAGCGAGAATTTGCCTGCAATGACGCGCCCGATGAGAAGGTCATCAGGGGGCAATATTGAGGTCGGCTCATGTTCACGAGAAGGCAACGCGATCGACGTAAACATACCGCGATTGCGCGCTTCAAGAGCCTGGCATTCGCATCGACAGGCCACGCCAAGCTCGAGCGGGCGACCTGCGAAAATGGACGATTTAATTGCAGAAATTCGCCGTTTTTATGTTCGGACTGAAGTCTCAGGCGCGCTCGATGATGGTCGCAATGCCCTGGCCGACTCCGATGCACATGGATGCCAGACCGCGCTTGTGCTTCCCGACCGCAAGCTCGTGGGCCAGGGTGATGACCAGGCGCGCTCCGGACGCGCCCAGCGGGTGGCCAAGGGCAATCGCACCACCGTTGACGTTGACCCGCTCGGGGTCGATGCCGAGCTCGGCAATGCAGGGCACGGCTTGCGCGGCAAAGGCTTCGTTGAGTTCGACGACATCCATGTCGGCGGCCTTGAGACCAGATCGAGCAAAGGCTTTTTGCGAAGCGGGGATGGGGCCAAGGCCCATGTAGTTGGGCTCGACGCCTGCGACCGCTGAGCCGACGTAGCGCGCAAGCGGCGTCAGCTTGTACTTCTTGACGGCTGCCTCGCTGGCGACCAGCATCGCGCATGCGCCATCGTTGAGACCGGATGCGTTGCCTGCGGTGACGGTGCCATCCGCTTTGAAGACCGGTTTGAGCGCGGCCAGCTTGTCAAGGCTGGCCAGACGGGGATGCTCGTCGACAGAGCACATGATGGGCGCCTTGCTCTTGCGATCGACGCCGGTTTGAATTGCGACGACTTCGCGATCGAAGCGACCGCTTGCGATCGCCGCGGCGGCTCGCTCTTGCGAGCGCTGCGCCAGCGCATCCTGCGATTCGCGCGACACCTTGCAGCGTTCCGCAACTCTTTCGGCCGTCATGCCCAGGCCAATGGTGCCGTGCATCTTGTCCATGCGCGGATTGATCATGCGCCAGCCGAGCATGGTGTCGTACAGGGTCTGGTTGCCGCGCTCGTAGCCATTCTCGGGCTTGGGCATGACCAGCGGGGCGCGCGTCATTTGCTCGACGCCGCCGGCGATGACCAGCTCAGCCTCGCCGCACATGACCAGGCGAGCGGCATCGTTGAAGGCCTGTAGGCCGGATCCACATAGGCGATTGACGGTGACGCCCGTGACGTCGATGGGCAGACCGGCCAGAAGCGCGCACATGCGAGCTACGTTGCGATTGTCCTCACCGGCCTGGTTGGCGCAGCCAAAGATGACATCGTCGATGGCCAGCGCGGGAATGCCCGTTCGCTCGACCAGCTTGGCGATGACATGCGCGCCCATGTCATCGGCGCGAACCGAAGACAGTGCGCCGCCATGGCGGCCAAAGGGAGTGCGAAGTCCATCGACGAGATAAGCGGCGTTACCCATGAGCAGACCCTACAAGAGGGCCAGGCCTGGCGGCAGCCCATTTGGCAAAAACTGGAGTCCGCGAGCCGGCAGGGCTAGCGTGGATGACATGCGAATCGAAGAGCGGACCATTGCCGCGGCCGGAGAAGACGACATGATCACGGCATCCGAAGTGGGCTGGTTTGCCGCCAAACAGCCAGGCCTTCTGCGCTACCTGGAAGACCGACTCGGCCAGGAACCCGACGCGATGGCGATGGCACTCGAAATGTCGTGGCGAGTCGTCAATGCATTCGAGATGCAGCGCGGCCTGCCATTGCCACGTTTGCACGCCGCCGAAATCGAGCGCGCCGAGGAAGAGGTGCTTCGAGAGTCGCGCGGTGAGCTTTCCCTTGCCAATGGCTGCGCCTACCGACAACCGGAGCTGTGTCGATGGCTGGAAGCGGTCCTAGCCAGCCCCGCGCTGCCGCTCTCCACCGCGGCTCTCGAGCAAGTTGCATTGGCTACGGCCGCCACCATCTCCGCCTGCGATACCGCGCAGCACGCACGCGCGATGGAATCCACCGAGGAGCCAGGCGCACTGCTTCTCTGAGAGCACCTGCTTCTCTGAGAGCACCTGCTTGTCGTCGGGCATCGGTGCTCTGAGGGCGTAGCGACTTGCACTCGGCCGGCGCCAGCTGGCACATTGCCGGGCGAGGCAATCGACGTATGGCAATCTCACTCATTCCAATCGAGGTCGTGGAAGCGACCATCAACAACTTCACAGAGCTCGACGCATCCGGCGACAAGCGCACCATGACCAAGATGGCGCGCCGTTTGGGCAAGGAGCAACCAGCGCTCCTGCAATACGCCGCCAAGTATCGCGACGAGCACGGTGATGCCGTTGGCGAAGCGGCCGTCTTCTACGGCACCCTGGTGTGGGCGATGTTCGACGAGAAGCTCGGTAAGTGCCCGCGTCTGACCTCCGCCAATATTCAAGCTGCCGAGGCCGAGGTCAAGGCAGAGATCAGCAAGGTCGAGGGCATCGCCGACAAGCCTGTGCACGAGCGCAGCGCCGAGCCGCTTGTCGGGCGGCAGCCACATATCTACGCCAAGCTCGTCGAGCTCATCGAAGAGGATGTCCGCGAGGATGCCATGAGCAAGGAGACCGCGGAGATCATCTATCCGCCCACACAGGTCATCCTCGAGGCCTTTGACGCGGCCGTCGAAGGTCGTCGGCCCGGCGAGCGTATTGGACCGGTCGTGCGCGCAGCGCCCAAGGTTGGCCGCAACGAGCCCTGTAGCTGCGGCTCGGGCAAGAAGTACAAGCGCTGCTGTGGTTAGCGGCGACGCTCCACTACCTTAGGTAGTGTTCTTAGAGGATTCGCGCAACGGGAAGCGGGCGGGGCAAAGACTCCGCGCGCACCCGCGCAGCCTGTCGTCGGCGGCGCACGAAGACTTCCGCGGCCAGGAGCAGCATGAGCGGCCCGGTGACCAGTCCCAGGTAACCGGGAAAGCACCACAGAATAACTCCGATGCCATCGGCCTCGGTGCTGGTGCTTCCGAAGAAGCCAAAGCCGAGAGCCTGTCCGTAGAGGAGAAGCCATGGCAGGAGGCTGAGCCAGGTGTAGTGGCGGCGCAGACCGGCGACGATGCCCAAACGCAGACAGACACACTGGAAGGCCAGATACGAGCTGCCGACGAAGCACAGCGCGGTGAGCAACCAATCGGCCTCACCACCGGCAAAGATCGCGATGTAAAGGGCGAGCACGCCTTGCACGCCGGCCACGTACAGGCTCGGGCGAGCATCGAAGCGCAGCCCTTTGACGAGCGGCCTCCACATGCGCGCGTAGGCGGCGGCCACCAGCGTGCCCGCTAGGGTGAGGAGCGGCGCCACCATCAAGACCGCTTGCCCGGCTTCGCGTTCCGTCGGACCGCAGCCGCTCAGCAGGATGGCGCCGAGCGCAACGCCAAGGGCGGAAAGTGTGCGCATGCCCTCATGGTAGCGCGCGTGCTCTCGCACACAACTGGCAGTTGGCGGCAAAGCCCGAAGGCCTGGCCGCCACAGGACTTAGGCGCGATAGCTGAGCCAGGGCCCGGCTGTGAAGGGAAAGGCCGAGTCGAAGTGCACGTGCGCCACGTACCAGAGCGCAACGTCTTCGCCGTCGAGTGTCTGATCATTGAGATAGGCGGCGGGAAAGGAATGCGATCCGGCGTCTGCCTTCGGTGAGAAGGGCGGCCACTCGCCGTCCTGGTAGCGAAGCGCGAAGACCTCGGCGTCCTCCCAGCTGTGGGGACGAATGGACACTTGCGCCCCGGACTCGAAGTCGACCTGCCGCCAGACATTGCCCTCGCTATCGGCCTCGCCGCCATAGGGATACCAGCCCTCAGTCTCCATGCGCAGCCATGTGCCGTCTTCGAAGTGCTCGACAGCGTCGTTGTCTGCACTGTGGATGTCGAAGTCAAAGCGCCAGTGCGGATGGTAGGTGTGACCGTCGTGCAGGCCATTGCCGTAGATGGTCAGGAGCGGCGCCATGCGACCATCTTCATGGAAGCGCCACATTTGCGTGTAGCGATAGGGACCGGTCTCGAAGTCGGCGATGAGCTCGAAGCCTTTGCGAAAGGTGTTGATGCGCGGCGAACCGACCAAGGAGCGCAGCCCAAGCGGCATCCAGAAGGGGCCGTGGGTGTCGGCGCCATCCTCTTCGAGATCGAAGTTTTGCTTTTGATGATCGATGGTGACGTAGGGCAGGGAGCCCTCGCGCAGCACCTGCTTGCCCTTGTACTCGGCCATGTAGATGAGCAAGCCCGCTGACTCGGTGACGCGCCAATGGATGGACCAGTTGTTCTGTGCAATCGGGGGATTCATGTGGATCCTTTTCGCTCTTACCAGAGCTCGGCGGAGACGACTTCGGTGACGCGGGCATCGAGCAGATCGACGACCGCAACCAGGCTGGGACGATGACCGCGCTCGCCAAGCAACACGGCAGCGCTGCGGCGGCTGTAGCCGAGCTCGGCGGGTCGCTCACTCCAATAATGCATGGCCGCTTGTGGTCCCTCGCCAAGCGAGAGCTGTGCTTGCACGCGCTCGTCGTGGATAGCGATGTCCATGGCGGCCAGCTCCTCCTCGACCGCAAGCATGGGCTGGGAGCGATTGATGTTGAGATGTGCGACCACCAGATCGTCGAGATCGACATTGGCCTCGACGCATCGATCGGCGGCGTAGTCGTAGATGACGACGCGGGCAATGCGGTGACCGGCGAGCGGGTGGCCACCCTTGAGCGCTAGCGGTTCGGTGGCGATCACGCGGTAGCGACCAACCTTGGCCATGCTGGCCAGGCGATGGTCTTCGAGGAGCAGGCGCAGGGTGTCGGCGCGCTCGCCCTCGGTGAGCGGCGAGAAAAGCTCAGCATGCTCGACCTTCTTTGGTGCGGCGGCCTTCTTTGGTGCGGCGGCCTTCTTTGGTGCGGCGGCCTTTTTGGGTGCGGCGGCCTTCTTTGGTGCGGCGACCTTCTTTGGTGCGGCGGCCTTCTTTGCTGCGGCGGCCTTCTTTGGTGCGGCGGCCTTCTTTGCTGCGGCGACCTTCTTTGCTGCGGCGACCTTCTTTGACTTCGCGGGTTTCGCCACCGGCGCCTTGGCGCGCCCTGGGGAGCGTCCTGGGGATTTCTTCGAGCTTGCCATAGGGCCGGGACTATACACTCGGCTCGATCCGGGACTGGCGCTGGGGGCTCGCATGCGCTCCCAAAACTTTCCTAGATCCTTTTCCGGATCTCGTGCGTAGCCTGTCCATGCGCCCGATACCTATGGCCCTTGTCCTGCTTGCACTCGGATCTGCCTGCGCCGGCTCGGCCCATGCCGATCGCGTCGCCTACAAGCCCGTCGTTACTGTCGAGAAGTCTCCGTATAGCATTGAACTTGTTGATGGAAACGGCGGTCTCCTCGACACCTACGAGCATAGAGGTCGCTTCTACGTCCAGGGCGATGCCGGTGAGCGCTACACGATTCGGGTCAGCAATCCCACTGACAGGCGGGTCGAAGCTGTGATTTCGGTCGACGGTCTCGACGTGGTCGACGGCGGCACCGCCAACTTTGCGAGCAAGCGCGGCTACATCGTGCCCGCCTATGGCAGCGTCGACATCGACGGCTTTCGCACCTCGACCCAGCAAGTGGCGGCCTTTCGATTCTCGTCTGTGTCCTCGTCCTACGCCGGTCGCAAGGGAAAGGCTCGCAACGTCGGCGTGGTCGGTGTGGCCATCTTCACCGAACGCGCCCAGGAGGTGCTGGTGATTCCATCGCCGCTCGATTATCGCTACCGCAAGGCTCAACCGCGTGGTGGCGCCTCCGACAAGGACTATGAAGTCGACGCCAGCGCCAGCGCTGACGAAGGTGGCAAACCGAGCGCCAAGTCGGCGATGCGAACCCGAGGACTTGGATCAAACGACACCTTGCAGCGAGAAGTTCCGCGCGAGCGCCCTGGCCTTGGAACGGCCTTCGGTGAGCAACGCGAGTCGGTGGTGCAGTTCACGAGCTTCGTGCGCGCCAACGCCAAGAAACCTACCGCCATCGCCGAGTTGCGTTACAACGACTCGAGCGGACTGCGCGCACTGGGGATTCGCCTGCGCGAAACCATCAGCTGGCCGGATCAAGACGAGCTCGCCCTGCGAGAAAGCGCCAGCTCGTTCCCCGACAGCCAGTTTGCCCAACCTCCTCGCTGAGGCAATTGCTTGCCATCCATGGGCGAGCAATAAGAATTATACGCAGGCGTTCTCTTTGCGCGCTGCGGTCAGTGGCTCGCCAGCGGCGCTAGGGACAGTCGTCAAAGGGGTTCTTGACGCCCTCGACACAGTTGCGCTTGCGGACCTCGCGGAGGCGACACAAAAAGACCTCGCGCTTGCCGTCGAAGTCGACCTGCACTTCGCCATCGAGGTATCCGCTCATGTGGCATCCGACGCTCAAGCTGGTGCCAGAACTACGTCGCAGGTTGAGACCATCGCTGCCAGCGTAGGCGCGATCGATGAAGAGCTGCGCGCCGCGTGGCCGAGTGACGACCGTGACCTCGAGCTCGCCGGCCAAGAGGGGCCTTTTGATCTTGTCGTTTGGCGGTGGCGGCACGAGCTTGGGCTGGCCCTTGCCAGTGGCGTGCGTGCCCTTGCCGGCGTCGATGGTCGGCTCAGCAGCTCCGGCATCACTCGGCTCCGGTGCGCTGGCGTCCATCGCGGGTGGCGGCGTGAGCACCGTCTTGGCGCCGGCGTCTAGCTCGGCCTTGACCAGCGCCGCGCTCGGATCGTCTTGTTTGTGCAAGAGGACGAACGCGCCCACGGAGCCGCCGACCAGCAAGAGCGCCAGGCCAACGAGATAGGCGTGGGAGCGCGATTGCGCGGGCATCTGCGCGCTATCTTGGTAGGCGTCCTGGGCAATGTTCGATAGCGAGGTCGAGCGATCACTGCGCAGGAAGACCGGATCGGTGACACGACTGACCCGCCGCTGTCGTCCAGCGGGCAGCGCGGCGGCGCGGTTAGCAAGCTCTTGCGCACTGGTCGGAGCCTTGCTGCGCATGCTGGCGGGCACATCCGTCTCTGGAATCGTGTCGTGATTTTGCTGACTCACCAGCTGCGAGGACATGCGCTCCTGTTGCATGAGCAGCGGCAAGTCCAGCTCGGTCTTGCTGGTCACTTCCTCGAGGGCGTGCAGAAAGTCGGGCATCGATGCAAAGCGCGCTTCGCGCTTCTTGGCCAGGCTCTGCATGATGACCCGCTCCAGGTCTGCGCTGATCTCGAGATCGGGACGATAGCTGCGCATCGGCGCCGGCTCGTCGAGCATCTGCATGGCCAGGGTATTTACGGTGGTGGCGCCTCGATGCGGCACACGACCGGCGAGCATCTCGTAGAGGATCGTGCCCAGGGCGTAGATGTCGGCGCGCAAGTCGACATCGGTGCGACCGGCTGCTTGCTCCGGAGCCATGTACTCTGGCGTTCCAAAGACGGTGCCGACCCGCGTGAGGCGCTGCTCGCTGGCGTTGCCGTCGGTCGGCTGCACCTTGGCGATACCGAAGTCAACGATCTTGACGAAGTCGCTGCGCCCGTCGCGCTCGAGCAGGAACACGTTCTCCGGCTTGAGATCGCGGTGGACGATGCCTTTGTCGTGAGCGGCGCCAAGGGCGCGAGCCATTTGCGCAATGATGGCCAGTGCACGCGGCAGCTCCAGGTAGGTGTTCTCCTTGAGCACCTGATTGAGGGTCTTGCCCTCCAAAAACTCCATGACCTGGTAGGTGAGACCCTCGCGCGTGGTTCCAAAGTCTGTGACGTCGATGATGTTGGGGTGACCAATGCGCGAGGCGGCGCGCGCCTCCAGGACGAAGCGCTTGACCACGCTCTCGTCGGCGGCAACCTCTGCGCGCAGCACCTTGATGGCGACGGCCTTCTCGATGACCACGTGCCTGGCCAGATAGACCACACCCATGCCGCCCTCGCCAACCTGGCGCTCAATCTTGTAGCGACCATCGAGCTCGATGCCCACGAGTTTTTCGGGACTGCGGCTGTCCAGAACTTCTCGCAAAACGTTAGCCACAGCCGAGTTTGAAGGCACATCGTTGCGCCTGGTCGGCATGTCGTCGGTGTTGACATCAAGACCGCCGCTCGGTCGCGTGCTCGGCCTCTTGACCGGTGGTGCACCCGTTCCGAACTGGGTGCGATTTCCACTCGATTTGGCCGGCTGCTCGGCGACAGCATGCTCGGCGACAGCCTGCCCGTCGACAGCCTGTAAGGTCGTCCCATCAAAAGGACAAAAGCCCTCCTGAGGAAATGTCTTATGACATGTGGGGCAGACGTTCAAGACGGAGTTCGCAATCAGTTGCGGAAGTCGTCGTCACCGGCAAGTGGCGTGCGGAAGTAGGTGAAGACTTCGTTCTTGGCGCCGACCACCAGATTGGCTCCGCCGAAGGCCTGGGTCACCGCCAGGCTCTGGCCAAAGCGCTGATCGTTGACAGGGCTGGCGTCGTGGAGCTCGATGGGCGCACCCTGACTCGCGGAGGCAAGGCCACTGTAGAGGTAGACGATGCCGGCACGGGCGTGACCGTCGGCGCGCTGTGCAGGATCGCCGATGACTAGCTCGTCGCGACCATCGCCATCAAAGTCGCCTGCCGCGATGCTGACGCCAAACTGGGTGGCGTTGGCGGGGCTATCGATCTTGAGAGGCTCGCTCGGGCTTACCGTGGCGTAATCGAAGTACACGTAGACCGCTCGTTGCTCGGGCGCGCTGACCACCAGGTCACCGGTGCCATTGCCGTCGAGATTGGCCAAGAGCATGCCGGTGCCAAAGCTCGCTTCGCCGGCAGGGGCTGCGATGGTCGCAAGCGGCGCCACCGTGTCGAAACAACCTTCGGCGGCATTGGCAGCGGCGACAAGGGCCGATGCCGAAGCGATCTGCAGCTCTCCGTCGATGGCGAAGAGGATCTCGTCACCAGCCGCGGCATCGACATCGGCGACGAAGGCGCCACCGCCGGTTCCGATGAAGGCACAGCTCACAGCGGCGGCGTTGGGATCGTTTTGCGACTGGTAGTCGGCGATGATGTTGAGAGTGCTGCCAGAGACCGCGATGAGATCCGTGTCGGCACTGGCGTCGGTGGCGCCAAAGGCAAGACCGCTGGCGGGTGCGGATCCGGCCAGGTTGAAGGGCACGCTCGCGCTGCCATTCTCACCGCGCATCATGAAAAGGGCGGCGCCACTGCCGTTGAAGGTCGCAACCGCCACGTTGCCATTGCTGGCCGCGAAGCTGCTGGCATCGCTGGCCATCACCAGCGGGTAGGTGAAGGCCTCGGCGTCCGCCAGAACATTTCGTACGTCTTCGGAAGCCGTGCTGCGCGCGCCGGCGCGATCGAACTTGGCCATGGTGAGGGTGGGCGGCGCTTCGCCCGCCACAATGTAGTGCAGCGAGTCGCCGCCACCGGCCACCAGACCGATACCAAAGCCAGCGGAGTCGACATCGCCTGGTTTACCTGCCGCATGGACCCAGGCCTCATCGGCGAGATCGTCGAAGTCGCGCGGATCACAGGAGGCCAGGCTCAGGGCCAGGAGGCCGGCCAGAAGTGGGCGAGAAAGAACACGTGCGTATTGCATGGTAAAAATCCTAGAAACCCTTCGCCAGGCCGATGCCGGCGTAGTCGGGGCCAAGCTGTGGCGCAAAGGTGATGGCGCGAATGTCCTGCGAACCCGTGCTCGGGAAGCCCTTGTCGCGGAAGCTGTAGTACACGGCGAGCAAGAAGGTAGCCCCGCCGACGGCATAGCTCACGTCGGCGGCCAGTGCGTAGGTCTTGCCGCTCTTGAGGCCGAAGCCCAGGCGAGGATCGTTGTTGTCCAGCGGTGGATTGCCGGCCTCGATCTCCTTGGCCAGCTCGTCTTTCAGATCATCGGACTTGCTGCCGAGGTAGTAACCGCCACCCATGAAGGCGGCGGCGAAGAGATAGGCGACGACCGCGTCTTTGCGGCTTGGCGATTTCTCGAGGGTTGCTCGCATGGTGGTTTCGGTCTTGCTCTGCACCTCGATCTTTTGATCGTAGCTGCGGTAGCCCGAGCGGCGAATGCTGACCTTGTGCTTGCCAGGCTCGAGCTTGGTGATGCAAGGCCCGCGTTTGCAGGCCAGCTTGCCATCGACGTAGACCTTGACCTTCTCGACACCCTTGCCGCGCACGTTGAGCAGGCCGACTTCGGCGCCCTCGATCTCGGCGCTGACTTTGTGGGTTTGCCCTGGGATAACTTCGATCTCGGTTGCGTACTCGCTGTAGCCGTCCTTGGTCACCCAGATCTTGTGCTTGCCTGGCTCGATCTCGCGACTCCATGGTGTCTGGCCCTTGGCGCCGACGGCCTTGTCATCGATGTAGACGTCAGAGCCAGGCACGTTGGAGGTGACTTCCAGGTTGCCGAGGTAGTCCTTCTCGCCGAGGCCGAAGAAGAGAACCATGAGCTTGTTTGGATCGGGGCGAATGGTTCGCTCGAAGGGCTTGTAGCCCTGGCGCTCGACGATGATGGTGTGTTCGCCGGTGAGCGTGCCGTTCCATGGCGTCTTGCTGAGCGGCTTGGAATCGCGCGAGTCCAGAAAGATGTCGGCGCCCTGCGGCTCCGATTCGATGACGACCAGACCGCGAATCTCGATGCTCTCGAGACTCTTCATGGCCTCGGTGGGCTGCGCTGGATCGGCGCCGCTAGCAGCGATTTCCTGGATGGCTTTCTCGAGGGCCTTGATGCGCTGATTTGTCTTGCTAACGTCGTCGTCGCTCGGTTTGGCGTCGATGTACTTCTTATAGTAGTCGATGGCCTCCTGGTACTTGTTGCTCTTCTCGTAACAGGCGCCGATGTTGAACAAGAACTGCGCGAAGGGGCGTGCCTCGTGTGCCTCGATGAACTTGGTCGCCGCCTCTGCGAACTTTCCCTGTTGGAAGAGATCCTGACCGGCGTCGAATGCATCGCGGGCCCGGTTGAGGCTTTCGTCCTGCGCGCGCGCGGCGGGCGTGTACAGCACGAAACTGGTGCCAAGCGCGGCCAAAAAGATGGTTAGAAGCAGTCGAGTTTTCATAAGCTAAAATCCCAGGCGGACCTTAGCATCTGGACTCCCGGCGTCTAGCCCGCAGCGCTGCGGCGCACCTGGCGCACCTGGCGCACCTGGCGCACCAGGCACGAGGACACGATGCACAGGGCCTTCTTCTCAGAGCGCGGGGTAGCGGCGAAGATTTGCCGAGACCGGTTGGCGATTGGTGCGCGCGCGATTGGCTGGCACACTCGGATCCGCCTTGCCGAAGGCGATCCCAAAAAGGATGATTTCCTCGGCCGGGATGTGCAGGTGCTCGCGCAAGATCGCGGGATAGGCTGCTACCGAGGCCATGGCACAGGCTTGCACATCGAGGCTTTGCGCCGCGGTTAGGAAGAGGCCGAGCCAGACGCCGACGTCGAGGGTGGCGTACTCGCCAAGGCGCTTGTCGCGGGACACCACCAGAAGGTGTGGCGCGTCGAAGAACTCGTAGTTGCGCAGCCAGGCGTCGTAGCGGCCGGCTTTGTCATCCCTGGCGATATCCATGGCCCCGTAGAGCGCGCCGCCGCATTTTCGGCGATGATCTTGGTAAGGCTCTGGATATACTAGGGGAAAATCGATGTCCGGGGTCGGCAAGCTGCTCTTGGCTGCCTGGATTAGGGCCTCGCTGAGGGCCCTGGTTGCCGGCGGCGAGGTCATGGCCAGGCGCCAGGGCTGGATGTTGCACCAGGAGGGCGCGGTCTGGGCCATCTCGAAAAGCGCGTCGAGAGTGGTCTCGGGTAGGGGCTCTGGCAAAAAACCGCGCACGCTGTAGCGCGCGTGCATCAGCTCGCTAACTCGCCTGGCGTCCTCACTCACTGTCGACATCGCCAGCCTCCTGCTTCGATTGCAGGCCCGAAAGCCGATAGATTCCAGTGGAATGACCGTCTGAGAAGTGAATGTTCAAGCCGTAGTTTCCGACCAGGCGCATCTGCGTGACCAGGATGTCCTCGGGGATTTCCTCTTCGACGATCAAGTTTTCACCGGTGTCTTCCGACTTGCAGTACGCGCAGGTGCAGCGCAATCGCAGGGCGCGGGCCGGCCAGACATCGCTGTGCTCTTCGCTCCAAACGAAGGTGACCTGATCCTTGTTGAGACCCTGGATCGAAATTGGCATCGACATGGCCCCTGTATAGTAGGGTGCGCCATCCCGTGTCCAGTCGACCATCCAAGCCTCGTAGCGGCGCCAAGCGCGCTCCCGATTCCTCGAGATCTCGTCCCCCTGCCGCCAAACAAAAGCGTTCGCAGTCGACGACTCGCACCTCCAAGGCGATCAAGAAGGAGGGCGCGCCGCACCTGGCAGACGCGCTGGCCGCGGCCCTTGCTGGTGGCCGCAACGACGACATTATTAAGGACAGCCTCACCCATCCCCTGCACAGCTATCCGGCTCGCATGCACCCGGCGACGGCGCGCGCGCTGGTGGAGTTGTGCTTTGAGACCGAGCACGTCGAGCCGCGCGTGGTTCTCGACCCCTTCTGCGGTTCGGGCACCACCCTGGTCGAAGGGCGTGCGGCGGGACTGGATGTGATCGGCAGCGATCTCAATCCGCTGGCCGTGCGCATTGCCAGCGCCAAAGTCTGGAAGGCTGAGCTTCCGCGTCTGGATGCCTTTCGCAAGCTCGGTCATCAGCTGGCCGAGATGGGTCTGGAGGAGGGCAAGGCGGCTCGTCGCGCCGACTACCAGGCCAAGGCCCAGCGCGTGCCCAAGGGTATCGACAAGGCGGTGCGTGAAGAAGAAATCCAAAGTTGGTTCTCGCCGCATGTGCGTCGCGAGCTGGAGTTTTTGGCTGGGCACATCGACGAGATTCGCGAGAGTGATGTCGAGATGGCGGACTTGCTGGCGGTGTGTTTGTCCTCGCTGCTCATCAAGTGTTCCAAGCGCACCTCCGATACCAGCTCCAAGATCACCGAGCGCCGCATTGCCCGTGGCGCTCCGGCGCGCTGGTTTGCCGAGCGCGTCGATCTGATGTGCCAGGGTCTCATCGATTTGCATAAGCAAGGGGCAACCGGCGAGGTGCGCGTGCTCGAGCAAGACGCGCGCAAGCTTGGCCGCGCCGGCATCAAAGCCGAGAGCGTGGGCGCCATCATCTCCTCACCGCCCTACCTTGGTACCTACGACTACGTCGATCACCATCGCCTGCGCCTGGCCTTCCTCGGGCTGCCCTATGGCAACTTTGAAAGCGGCGAGATCGGCGCGCGTCGGCGTTTCAAGGGCCGCGCCGACCGGGCCACCGAAGACGCCTACGCGGATTTCCGGGCCTGTATCGATGCCTTTCACGGTCTGCTCGCGCCCGGCGGTCTGATGGCGTTGATGGTTGGTGACTCGGTGGCCGGCGTCGAGCCGGTGTGGGCTGACGAGCTTTTGCGTGACATCGTCGGCTCTCGCTTCAAGCTCTTGGCTTCGGCATCGCAAGAGCGCGACCAGCTTGGTAGTCTCGAGAAGCGTGCCTTTGGCGACAGGGCCAAGCGCGAGCACATCCTGCTCTTCGAGAAGCGCCTCACTTGAGAACATGTCTGATCTCATCACCTACGCCATCCCGGTCTTTGTAGTTACCCTGCTGATCGAGATGGTGCTCCTGCGCGGCAGCGAGCATCGCGGCTACGAGTGGCGAGATACTCTGGCAAGCCTGGCCATGGGCCTGGGCAGCCTGGTGGCAAAGCTGCCGGTGGCGGCCGCGATCTTCGGGTTCAACACCTGGCTCTACGGCTACCGGCTCTTTGATATCGGCGAGGCCTGGTGGATGTGGGCGCTGCTGCTGCCATCAGAAGACTTCTGTTACTACTGGTTTCACCGCTTGCACCACGAGGTGCGCATCCTGTGGGCCGGTCACGTCAATCACCACTCCAGCCAGCACTACAACCTGAGCACGGCCCTGCGCCAGCCATGGACCACGCTCGTCACCGGCCCCATCTTCTGGGCGCCCTTGCCGCTGCAAGGGCCCCATCTTCTGGGCGCCCTTGCCGCTGCTTGGTTTCAAGCCGGTAGACATCTTGACGGCGCAGGCGATCAGTCTCCTGTACCAGTACTGGATCCACACCGAGCTCATCGATCGTCTGGGGCCATTGGAGTGGCTCTTCAACACGCCCTCGCACCATCGCGTGCACCACGGTCGCAATCCCATCTATCTCGATCGCAACCACGGCGGCATTCTCATCCTCTGGGATCGGCTCTTTGGATCCTTTGAAAAGGAGAGCGAGCCCGTCGACTTCGGTTTGACGAGCAACATCCACACCTTCAATCCCTTGCGCATCGCCAGTCACGAGCTCTTCGCGGCCTTCCGCGACCTGCGCTCGGCGCGCACTGTGCGTGAGGCACTCGGCTATCTCTTTGCGGCACCGGGTTGGAGTACCGACCAGAGTCGACAGACCTCCAAGCAGATGCGCGCCGCTCAGCTGGCAGGGGACGCGTCGGCCACCAAGCGCGCGTAGGCCTGACCGGCACGTGCCGCCAGCTGGATGAGTTCTTGGTGTTGCGTATCGGGAACCGGGTGGCCCGCGAAGCCATGCACGTAGAGGAGATTGACCATGCGCTTGTCGTGAAAGATGGGCACCACGTGCAGATCGGTGGCCACACGCTCTTGCGCAAAGCGCGCCCATAGCTCCTTCTCCACGGGATGGCCAACGGTTGGCGCGCGCCCACGAAAAGCCTTACCCGAGTCGTGAGCGATCTGAAAGACAGAGCTTCCGTCGAGGGGAATGTGCAGTCGCTCGAGCCCATCCTTGCTCATACCTGCGGCCTGCGCCCGCCAGCCGATCGCGCTCTTGCCGCGCAGCACGAAGATGGCCGCGCACTCGAAGCGACCTATGGCGAACTCCATCAGTGCGTCGGCGATGCCCTCGCGCTCTCGACACTGATCGATGAGATCGCAGGTCTCCGCGAAGCTGCGCGCCTTGGCCGGTCTTGGCACCGGCGTCGCGTCGCCTTCGGTTTCGCGCTGCCGGCGAGGTGCAATGCTCACCACGCCCGAGCTACCAAGACCGGCGAAGGGTTGGGTCGCTCTGCGCTCTCGCCGCGACGACACGCCGGCGTCACCCTCTTGCGAGCTGCGCAAGAAGCGAATGCGACGACGGATACCGTAGTAGCGCTCGAGGTAGTAGTAGAGGCGCAACTCGGCGGCCACCAGAGGTGAGACCTTGCAGCCGAGATAGGACTCGATGGCGCTTATGGCCGGAAAGTCATGAGGGTTGCTGAGCGCGACGAAGACCGTGTTGGGATCATCGCTGTCGTAGCCCAGTGGAATCGCGCAGTGGCGATTGGCCATCTCGGCACCGAAGCGCTCGAGGAGCCCAGGATCGGCTTTCTCGAAACGATCCGCGATCGCCAGCGGGGTGTCGAGGACGCGCGCCAGGTAGCGGCTCAAGGTGTTAAGTTCGACGAAACCGAGCTCGACCAGATTGGTGCCCAGTCGACCACCACTGAGCACCTGAGAGCGCAAGGCCTGTTCCAGCTGCGTGAGCGTGATGACAGCATCGCGCAACAGCATCGTTCCCAAGCGCATGACAACCATTCTAACAAAGAAGCTCCTCCTGATCTCTCTGCTGATCTCTGTTGTGAGCGCTGTTGTGGGCGCTGGGGCTTCTTGCTCTGGCTCGCCAGCTCGACCTTCTGGCACAGCGTCGGGCTCCGGACTGCGGGCACAGGATGCCGGGCTCGATCCATCGCCGGTCGAGGCCAAGCCGGGCATATCGGAGGCCGAAGCGCGCGCTCTTCTCGATTCCATGTTTCGCGAGGCGGGTTGGCGCATCGTCAACGACGCGCCCTGGCGCGAGGGAGCTATAGAAGTAACCTTGGACGGCTACGATCCCGAGCACGATCTCGGCTATGAATACGTGGCGGAGCGCGAGCGCAACACCGAGCTTTCGAGCTCCGAGCAGGGCCGCTTGCGCCAACACGCACGGATCTTGGTGTTGGACGCCTGCTCTGGCGAGGAGCTGCGCGCCCAGGCCGAGCGCTTCCTGCAGTCGCTTGCGGCCAGCTTGGGCGCCGAGGCGGCCTCGTTTTCAGACCCAAATCCGTCCCCATCTCAATAGCTTGAAACCCGCCTCACCTCGGGCTGGCAAGCGCCAGGGATCTCTCTCACATGGTGGCTACAGTCCCTACCAGCAGCGGCGGCGCGAGCGGAGCGCGGGGGAGTGCAGACCGATCCAGAGATCGGTCCGATCTAATATTACGATTACTTTTAGGTACTTATGAAGATGGTGCCGGAGGCCTGGCGTTGGAACGGCGCTTGCTCTGTAGGGGCCTATGTTCCGCTTCGGCACCTCGCTGCTCGCCATCGCACTGGCGCTCCCCCTGCTCGGGGTTGGCGAGGCACAGGCCTACGACTCGGAGAGCACCCATCGCTGGATCACTCGCCAGGCGGTTGAACTTCTGGTCACGACCTACCCGGGCGACTACGACGAGTTGCTCGAGTATGGCGACGAGGTGATCGAGGGTTCGCACCACGAAGACGACATCTTTCTCGACGGTGACACCGACCCGGCCACCTTGCGGGTCATGCGCCACTTCTATCACGCGCCCGACGGCGCAGGTCTCACCTTCGCTGGCACGACCTTTCCGAGTTCCTACGAGTGGCATGGCATCGAGAACGATCAAAATCAGTGGGACTTCTTCGATGGTCTGCACGCCTATCAAGCCGGCGACTTCAAGGAAGCCTTCTTCATCGCTGGGCACACCGTTCATCTCATCTCTGACCTGACGGTGCCCGCGCACTCGCACCTCGACGATCACGGTCCACCCACCGGCGACGATTACGAGGACTACTGCAGTGAGCGCATGGTCAATCCTTTCGAGACCAGTTTGCGCGGTCCGGAACCAGGCACGCCGATTCCCGAGTTCTTGGATCTGCACGACGCCTTTCAAAAAACCGCTGACGCCTCGTACTACCGCAACCTCTACCCAGGCAACCTGGATGGCAACGAGGCTACGGGCGTCATCGCTCAGATGTTTCCTGGCATGAGCAAAGGCTTCTTCTCCGGTGTCTGGGAGATCGACGGCATCGGCAAAGAGGGAACCGACTTCTACGAAGAAGAACCAGGCTACTGGTACTTCAGCCGCAACATGGCCAGTTCGGCCTTCGACATCGTCGACTACGATGCGCTGCGCCCAATGGAGCGCCAGTATGGTCCCGTTGAAGGCGACACCATGATGGTCGAGCGAATGGCCGACGTGCTCGTGCCTCTGGCCATCGTGCACAGCGCCGGCGTCCTGAAACTCTTCATGGACCAGGCCCACTCCTTGCCCAGCCTCGTCGAAGAGCCCATGGCTCCGAGCGATCCCGGTGGTTGCAACAGCTCCTCCCAGGCCAGCATGAGCTGGTTTGCGGCACTTCTCGTGCTTGCTCTCATTCGCCGTTTGTCGGTGTGCGTGAGCAAGACCAACGCCTAAGAGAATGATGATGAACAAAAAACTCCTCCTCTCCGCAACCCTCGCCCTCGCCGCTCTGGCCTCCAGCAATCAAGCGCACGCCGAGCACGATCTGCGTGCCTTCCTCTCGGGAGATGGCCTGGACTTCATCGCCAAGGAAGCGCCTTCCTACCTGCCAGCCGTCATCGAGCCGCCGACCATCGCCAAGTCCTTCGCGTGCATGGACTTCGAGCAGCGCGACACCACCATCCACTTCAGCGTCGACCGACTCGACATCTCAATGCCACGCGATGGACGCATTCGCATCGACATGGATTTCTCAGGCGATGCCAACGGCACACTCTACGCCGATGACCTCTACGCCTGCTTCGGCGAGGCCACCTGCCAGGACACACTCGACATCCGCACCGCCAGCGCCAGCTTCGAATACGAACTGAGCGTCGAGGACGGCAAAGCCAAGGTCGTTCCGGTCGCCAACGAGTTTAGCCTGGCACCCGATGACTTCAGCTTCCAACTCAGTGGTTGTGGCTTCACCGGTAGCGCCCTCACCACCGCCATCGACTTCATGGAGGAGTGGCTGCTCGACTACCTCGAGGGCAAAGTGGTTTCTCTCGCCGAAGAAAATCTCGGACCGATGATCGAAGCCATGCTCGGCGGCTTTCAGTACGAAGGTTCCGCTGGCATCGCGCACTACAGCGCAGCGCTGGCCGATCTCGAGCTCATCGAAGGCGGCCTTGCGCTGCGTATCGACGCCGATCTCACCGACCCTTACGCTCCCGCCGCCTGTGTGCAGGACTATGACGTCGGCGGCCCACAAGACCTCAGCGGCCAGGCACCCGCCATTCGCGGCGCTGACGCCGATCACGCCAATCTGGCCGTCAACCTGGGACTCATCAACAAGGGCCTGTATACGGTCTGGCGGCGCGGTTTGCTGTGTTTGACCGACGAGCACGTCAAGGCTCTGGGCGTCGCTCTCGACCTCGACATGGTCGGCTCGATGTTGCCCGGCTTCCCACCTGGCACCAAGTTCAGCTTCGAGGTCAAGACCACCGATTACCCCAAGGTTCGTCCGATCGACACCAATGACGCCTCGAATTCTTCTGGCAGCATCCTCGACTCCAAACTCACCCTGGAAGTGAAGGGACTGATGGTCGATCTGCACGGCGATCGTCCTGATGGCACACGCAACACCTTGCACGTCGAGCTCGACATGGACGCGCAGGCCGCCATCGGTATCGATCCAGCGAGTAACTCCATCGTCGCGCAAGTCATGGGCGCCAACATCACTCGCATGGTCATGGACGATGAGCGCAAGGCAACCGGTGATGGCTTCGACGTCGCTCGCCTCACGCAGATGATTCACGATCACATCCTGCCCTCGATGCTCGAGAAGATGGGCCCTATGGCTCTCACTGGTCCTGCCTTTGCCTTCGGCGACTACGCCGTCATGTTGCGTGAGATGCGCACCACCGACGCGTACATGAGCGCCGGCATCGATCTCTTCAAGATTCCAGACAACGACAACAACGCACCGAGCACCTCGATCCTCGACGCTCCTCGCGGTATCAGCAATCCACATGACGCCCTGGTCAAAGTCAGCGGAGCCGACGATGAGATTCCATCCGAACTCTTGCAATACCAAGTCACCGTCGATGGCGTGAAGCGACCCCTTAGCTTCATGCGCGAGTTCAAGGTCGGCGAGGCTGGCAAGAGCGCCACCTATCAGGTCTCGGTTGCCGCCGTCGATTTGTCTGGCAACGTCGACCCCTCGCCCGAGAGCCTGTCGCTGCAGGTGGACGGCATTCTGCCTCACATCGCCATCGCAGGACCTCGCACTCGCCGCGCCGATGAAGGCCCCATCGCCATCGATTGGACTCTCAGCGACGACACCACCGCGCCCGAAAGCCTGAAGGTGCGCGCCGAGATCTACGAACTCGAGGATCCAAGCGACGCTCTCTCGGCTCGCCTCATCGACACCCAAGACCTCGGCGCTGGTGCCACCTCGACCACCGTCGAGCTCGAGAAAGTCGGCGGCGTGTACCGCGTCGAGCTGCACGCCGTTGACGAAGCTGGCAACGACTCGAAGGTGTCGCTCTTGCTCACCATCGACAAGACCGGCGGTTGCTCGGTGGGTGGTAGCCAAGGTCTGAGCAACGGAGGCATGCTGCTCCTGGCTCTCGGTCTGCTTGCCCTTCGCCGTCGTCGCGACTAGCGCGCACAGCGCGGCAGATGTATCGCTAGCGCTACATTTCACCCGACGATTCAAGGCATCTATATGCAGCGATAAAGAGCTCCGAGATATCTCGGGGCTCTTTGCGCTTTGGCGCGTGGCGAAAAAATAGCTGGCCACGCCCGCGGGAAATGCTGCTAGGTTCGCGCCGCGAGTAGCGAGACCATGACGACTGCGGAGGCCAAGCGCGTAAACCGAAGGCTGGAGATTCTCCAGGCCGCCAAGCTCGTGTTCGCCGAGCGCGGTTATCACGCCGCTTCCATCAACGACATCATCAAGCGAGCCGGCATCGCGCGCGGCACCTTCTACCTGTACTTCTCCAGTAAGGATGCCGTCTTCGAATCGATCCTCGACCAGGCCATTGAAGACTTGCAGTCGCGCATCATCGGCATCGACATGGACTCGGGGGCGGCGCCGCCCGCCATGCAGCTCCATCAAAACGTCACGCGCGTGCTCGAGTACGTGCTCAGTGATCGCGAGCTGATTCAGCTCTTGCTCAACCACGGCCTGCCGCCCGAGTCGGATCTGAGCTTGCGAGTCGACGCCTTTTTCGACCACGTCGAGGCTCTCATCGAGCGCTCGCTGAGCTACGGCATGAGCATGGGCCTGTGCCGCCAGTGTGATCCCGCCCTGACGGCAGCTCAGATTCTGGGCGCAATCCGCGGTGCCCTGCGCCGCCTGACGCGCGTTCAAGACAACATCGATATCACCCCCGTTGCGACGCAAATGATTGATTTTGCACTGCGCGGCGTGGTGGTCTCGGCCAAGTGGTGATCCCGATTTCCCTCTGAGATCTCGGCGGGTTCGGCAAGGTCAAAAGTCTTGACTGACATGTCAGTCTAGTCTCAAATGCCTGCCAACTAGACTGACGTGTCAGTCTACGTGCCCGAACCCAGACGAGTAGGTATCTCACTATGTCCGACACCAAAGCCAGCGGCATCAAACTCTACATCGGCGTCGATATTGGATCGACCACGGCCAAGACCACCGCGGTGTGTCCAGAGACCAAGAAGATCCTCTGGTCCAAATACATTCGGCACGAGACCAAGCAGCCTGAGTTCACACGCGATCTACTGATTGAGATCGGCAACGAGTTCCCAGAGATCAAGCACGACGAGATTCGCATCTTCATGACCGGCTCGGGATCCGGTCCCATCGCGCCACACGTCGGCGCCAAGTTCGTGCAAGAGGTCAACGCGGTCACCATGGCCGTCGAAGAGCTTCACCCCGATGTTGGCAGTGTCATCGAGCTCGGTGGCCAAGACGCCAAGATCATCATGTTTAAGGAAAACACCGAGACCGGCGACAAGCAGTCGACGACCTCGATGAACGACAAGTGCGCTTCGGGCACTGGCGCTACCATCGACAAGTGTTTCCTCAAGGTCGACATGCCTCGCGAAGAGATCGCGACCCTCAAGTTCGATCACACCAAGCTGCACCACGTCGCCGCCAAGTGTGGCGTGTTTGCCGAGACCGACATCGTCAACCTGGTCAAGAGCGGCATCCCGCGCGCCGAGATCATGTGCTCGTTGGCCGACGCCATCGTCAGCCAGAACCTCTCGGTCCTTACCCGCGGCAACACCCTCAAAGCGCGCGTGCTTCTGCTCGGTGGCCCCAACACCTACTTGCCCTTCTTGCAAGAGTGCTGGCGCCTGCGCATCCCGCAAGCCTGGGAGGAGCGCGGCTACGACTATCCCAAAGACGTACCGATCGATGAGCTCATCTACGTGCCAGAGAACGCCGATCTATATGCCGCCTATGGCGCGGTGCTCTTCGGCATGCACGAGGACGCCGATGTGGCCGTCTACACCGGTCTCGACGGCCTCAAAGAGTTCATCAACCACGGACGCAAAGCCCAGCTAGGCGCCAGCGCAGGTCCTGGCCTGGTTGCCGAGCCCGAAGAGCGCGACGTCTTCCTCGACAAGTACCACCTCGATCCTTTCGAGGACGCCGTGCTGCAGCCCGGTCAGGTCATTCGCGGCGCCATCGGTCTCGATGGCGGTTCGACCTCTTCCAAGATCGTCTTCGTCAACGAAGAGGGCCAGATCCTCAAGAAGGTCTACCAGCTCTCCAAGGGCAACCCCATCGTCGACATGAAGGAGATGTTCTCCGAGCTGCGCCAGTGGGCCACCGATCAGGGGGCGAGCATCGACGTGGTCGGCTTTGGCGTCACGGGCTACGCCGGCGATGTCATGGAGAAGGCGCTCTTGGCCGACGCCAACATCGTCGAGACCGTCGCGCACATGATGAGTGCCAAGCACTACTTCCCCAACGTCGAGGTCATCTGTGACATCGGCGGTCAGGACATCAAAGTTCTGTTCATGCAGGGCGGCGACATCAAGAACTTCAAGCTGTCCAACTCATGCAGCGCTGGCAACGGCATGCTCCTGCAAGCGATGGCCGCCCAGTTCGGCGTGCCCGTCAAAGAGTACGCGGCGCATGCTTTCGATGCGCGTCTCTCGCCCAAGTTCAGCTACGGCTGCGCCGTCTTCCTCGACTCCGATCGCGTCAACTTCCAGAAGGAAGGCTACGCCCGAGACGAGCTCCTGGCTGGTCTGGCGCTGGTTCTGCCCAAGAACATCTGGCAGTACGTGGTGCAGATTCCACGCATGGCCGAGCTTGGCAAAGTGTTCGTGTTGCAAGGCGGCACCCAGCACAACAAGGCAGCCCTCAAGGCCCAGGTCGATTACATCGAGCAGCGCGTCCCGGGTGCCGAAGTCTACGTGCACCCGCACACCGGTGAGGCAGGCGCTATTGGCGCCGCTTTCGAGGCTCTGCGCGTCGTGCGCCGCACCGGCAAGTCGAGCTTCATTGGTCTCGACAACGCCATCGACATCTCGTTCACCAGCACCAACGACGAGACCACCAAGTGCGATTTCTGCCCGAACAACTGCTCGCGTACCTTCATTGATACCAGCACCCCAACCGGCCAGAGCGCGCGCTACATCAGCGGCTTCTCGTGTGAGAAGGGCACCGTCGAAAACCTCGATGCCCTTCGCGACCTCAACAAGGTCCGTCGCGATCGCATGAAGGTCTACCCCAACCTGGTCGACTACGAAGCCAAGCTCTGCTTCAAACACTTCTACGACTTCGCTCCACTGCCCGATCACGGCACCGAGATCGGCGACATCCAGGTCAAGCGCTCGCTGCTTGGCGCGGTCAAG
>JAHEAK010000256.1:0-3877 GCA_024642805.1 Kofleriaceae bacterium
GCGAATCACGTCGGCTCCCGGTGGCTCGCTTTCGATGCTCAGCGAAACCAGGCCTGCTGGCCTATCCACTTCGCCGTTGGCGCGCAGTGGGCCCGTCGCCACTTGCGTGTTGGCGGCAGCGTTTGCCTCCGGGTTTGCCTCGCCCTCGCCCTCTGTCTCGGTCTCGCTGCCTGCGCCGGCATCCGCGAGCTTGGCGCTGGCTCCAAGGAGTGCGGCACGCGTGTCCTCGGCGGCCGTCGAGTCATCGGTCTTGATCGAAGCGACTTTGGCTGGCGCGGCATCAGTGGCGGCCAGGTCCTTGTCCGCAGGCGTGGTCACGGCGGCGCTCGCGGCGGGTGCAGCGGCGAGCTCCTCGTCACTACTGGTGGCGATGAAGTACGCGACGCCGCCGGCAAAAAGAATGGCCAACGTGACCATGGCGATACCGATCTTGCCCCAGCCCTCTTCCTGCTCGAGCACCGGTGCCATTCCGTAGGGAACCTGTCCCGGCAGCGGCGGCGCGGAATAATAGGGTATGTCCTGCCCAGGCCGCTGATCTTGCATTGGGTCTTGCACGGAAGAGCATTCTAGCACGCGAGCGTGGTCAGGGTAGGGGCCCTGGGATCGCGGCCCCTGGGCGGCCTGGATGCCGCTTTGCCACGCACAGCGCCATCGAGCTCAGGTAGGCTGGCAGCATGAGCGAGCGTGCCGCCGAGCAGGGGGATTGCGAGGCCCTGGAGCAGTTTCATCCGGTCGTGCAAGCCTGGTTTCGCGAGCGTTTTGCTGCACCCACCGAGGCGCAGCGGCAGGGCTGGCCACACATCGCCCAGGGCCGTGACGTACTTCTGGCCGCTCCGACCGGCTCGGGCAAGACCCTGGCGGCCTTTCTGGCTGCCATCGACTCGCTGATTCGGCTTGGCGACGCCGGCCAGCTCGAAGACAGCATCGAGGTGCTGTACATCTCGCCACTCAAAGCGCTGAGCAACGATGTGCAGCGCAATCTCGACCAGCCCCTGCAAGAGCTTCGCGACAAGGCACTTGCCATGGGCATGCTCCTTCCCGAGATTCGCACGGCTTTGCGCACCGGCGACACGCCGCCGAGCGAGCGCGCCAAGCTCACGCGTCGACCTCCACACATTCTGATAACCACCCCCGAATCGCTATACATATTACTGACAGCCGAGAAGAGTCGCGCGGCACTGGCATCGGTCAAGACCGTCATCGTCGACGAGATTCACGCGCTGGCACGCGACAAGCGCGGCTCGCACATGAGCCTAAGCCTGGCGCGCCTAGACGCTCTGGTGGGCAGAAATGGCGCTACGCCCCCCAATCGCATCGGTCTATCGGCCACGCAAAAGCCCATGGAGCGCATCGCCAAGCTTCTGGTCGGCAATGATCGACAAGCGCCCGTCATTCTCGATGGTGGCCACGCCCGTCACATCGACATTCAGATCGAGGCGACTGACGACGAACTGGGTGCCGTTGCCAGCAACGAGCAATTTGGTCGCGTCTACGATCGCATCGCCGAGCTGTGTCTTGCCCACGAGACCACGCTGGTCTTCGTCAACACCCGTCGCCTGGTCGAGCGAGTCTCGCACGCACTCGAGAAGCGACTGGGCGAAGAACAGGTGGTGGCTCACCACGGCAGCCTCAGCAAAGAGCTGCGCTTTTCGGCCGAGCAGAAACTCAAGACCGGCCTGGTGCGATGCGCCGTTGCCACCGCCTCACTCGAGCTCGGCATCGACGTTGGCAGTGTCGACCTGGTCGTACAAATTGGCTCACCGCGCTCGATTGCCACCCTCTTGCAGCGCATCGGCCGCTCCGGCCACTCCCTGGGCAAGACGCCCAAAGGACGCCTCTTCGCCATGACTCGCGACCAACTCGCCGAGTCGGCCGCGCTGGTTCGCGCCATCAAAGACAAGATCCTCGACGAGATCGAGATCCCAAGCGCGCCCCTCGACGTTCTTTGTCAGCAAATCGTCGCTGAAGTCGCCTGCGGCGAGTGTCGGGAAGACGAGCTCTTTGACCTGGTGCGCACGGCCATGCCCTACGGCCAGCTTCGTCGCGAAGACTACGAGCAGGTGCTCGAGATTCTCAGCGAGGGTATCTCCACCCGACGCGGTCGCAGCCGCGCGCACCTGCACCGTGATCGCATCGGCGGGCTCTTGCGTCCTCGTCGCGGCGCGCGCCTGTCCGCGCTCACCAACGCGGGCACCATCCCCGACAACTTTAACTACCGGGTGGTGACCTTTCCCGATGAAACCCCGGTCGGCACCCTCGACGAGGACTTCGCCATCGAGAGCAATGCCGGCGACATCTTCTTACTGGGCAACACCTCCTGGCAGATTCACCGCATCGAAGCCGGGCGCGTGCTGGTGCGCGATGCCGGCGGCGCGCCGCCATCGATTCCCTTCTGGCTTGGCGAGGCGCCTGCCCGCACCAAGGAGCTGAGCATCGAGGTGGCTCGCTTGCGCCGCGATGTCGAAGAGCAGATCCAGGCCGGCGCGAGCGTCGAGGAGACGGCCGCCTTCCTTGAGATCGAGTGCAACATGAGCCGGGTCTTTGCCGATCAGCTCGCGGCCTATCTGCGCGCCGGCTACAACGCCCTGGGCGCGCTGCCAACCGACACCTGCATCATCGCCGAGCGCTTCTTCGACGATGCCGGCGGCATGCAGCTCATCCTGCATTCTCCCTTCGGCGGTCGCATCAACAAGGCCTGGGGTCTGGCACTGCGCAAGCGCTTTTGCCGCAGCTTCAATCTCGAGCTGCAAGCGGCCGCCACTGACGATGGCCTCTTGTTGTCCCTCGGTCCCGTGCACAGCTTCGTGCTCGAGAGTGTCTTTGACTTTCTGCGGGCGCACTCCGCTCGCAAGGTCTTGCGTCAGGCGGTGCTCGGTTCGCCGGTCTTTGGCATTCGCTGGCGCTGGGCAGTGACCCGCTCGCTTGCCATCCTGCGCCGCAATGGCGGGAAGGCCGTCGCGCCCACCATCTTGCGCATGCGCAGCGACGACCTGCTCAGCACGGTCTTTCCCATGCAGCAGGCCTGCTTGGAGAACGTGGTTGGCGACATCGAAATTCCGGACCACCCGCTCGTCAATGAGACCATGCGCGACTGTCTGGAAGAGTTCATGGACATCGCTGGCCTCGAGCGCCTGCTCGCCGACATGGAGAGCGGCAAGATTCGCCTGCTGGCGCGAGAGACCTCCGAGCCGTCCCCCTTGTGCCATGAGCTGGTCAATGCCAACCCCTACGCCTTCCTCGACGACGCTCCCCTCGAAGAGCGGCGCACCCGTGCGGTCAGCTTGCCGCGCGGCATTGACCTTGGCAAAGGCGATCTCAGCATCATCGATGCCGAGGCCATCGCGATCGCCGAGTCGAGCGCCGAGCCAACCATTCGCGATGCCGACGAGCTGCACGATGCGCTCATGAGCTTGATGCTCTGGCGGGACGACGAGCGCTGGCTCGACCTGGCCGAGGAGCTCATCGCGAAAGGCCGCGCCACTCGAATCACCCTTGACGAGCGCTGCTTCTGGGTTGCCGCCGAGCGCGTGCCCCTGGTTCTGGCCGCCTTTCCGCACGCGCACTGTGATCCGCCCATGGCCGCCCTGCCCTTTGCCAGCACCCCGCCCAGCGCGGAAGAGGCGGCCTTGGCCATCGCCCGTGGCCATCTCGAGATTCTGGGACCTCGCACCGAGAGCGCACTAGCAGTCCTCACGGGACTGAGCGCCAGCCTGGCCCTGCAAGCCCTTGCCGGTCTCGAAGCCGAAGGCGTGGTGTTGCGCGGCTGCTACACGCGCGAGGCCCGAGCAAGCTCGGCAAGCGAGTGGTGCGACAAGCGCATGCTGGCACGCATTCAACACCTGACCATCTCCAAGCTGCGTCGCGAGATCGAGCCTGT
>JAHEAK010000256.1:3887-7265 GCA_024642805.1 Kofleriaceae bacterium
CTGTGGATGCGGCGACCCTCAATCGATTCCTCTTTCGCTGGCAGCGCGTCGGTCAGAGTGCGCGATTGATCTCCGCCGATGGTCTGCGCCAGATCGTCGAGCAGCTGCAGGGCTTCGAATCTGCGGCAGGGGCCTGGGAGAGAGAAATTCTTAGCGCACGTCTGCACAACTACAACCCCGACTGGTTGGACATGCTGTGCCTTTCGGGGCAAGTCGCCTGGGCGCGCCTCTCGGCAAAGGTCATCGGCGACAAGCCCGGCAAGAGCACGCCTACCAAGTCCGCTCCGCTCACGCTCATGCTTCGCGACGACATGCCCTGGCTGCGAGCTAGCGCCGCCTGCCAGGATGCCGAGCAGCTGAGCGAGGATGCCGGCAAGGTGGCCGAGGTGCTAAGCCAGCGCGGCGCGAGCTTCTTGCGCGAGATCGTCAGCGAGTGCGGCCTGAGCGCGTCGCAGGTCGAAGACGCCCTGTGGGAGCTGGTGG
Organism: Kofleriaceae bacterium; assembly: GCA_024642805.1. Lineage (GTDB taxonomy): Bacteria > Myxococcota_A > Polyangia > Haliangiales > Haliangiaceae > NORP324. The sequence goes on from JAHEAK010000256.1 coordinate 4,371, forward strand.
CACAGGGCCAGGCCACCGCCGATGGCTTCACCAGTCTGCGGCTACTCATCGACCGTCACAAGGGCCAGAGCCGCAGCCTCTTCGACGCCAAGAGTACACCTTCACAGATCGCCTCGGCGCGCTGGCGCAACACGCTCAAGACAGCCCGCAAGCGCGACTCGCGACGTGAAGCCCATGCATCGCTGAGTGTGGCGGCGGCCGCCGGTCGCTGGTCGCTCTTGCCACCTGCCAACGCCAGCGCCATGGATCCCATGCGACACGCCCAGCAGCTGCTCAATCGCTACGGTGTGGTGTTTCGCGATCTACTGGTTCGGGAATCTGCCCTGCCGCCCTGGCGCGAGGTCCTGCACTGCTTGCGCCGACTCGAAGCGCGCGGCGAGATCCGTGGCGGGCGCTTCGTCAATGGCTTCGTTGGCGAACAGTTCGCAAGGCCGGAAGCCGTCAGCGCGCTGCGTGCACTTCGACGTCGCGCACCCGATGCGCCTGAGCTGGTCACGGTCTCGGCCGCTGATCCGCTCAACCTGGTCGGCATCACCTCCTCTGGCTCGAAAGTGACCGCTCAGCTCGGCAACAAGATTCTCTACCGAAATGGCGTTCCCATCGCATGCCTGGAGGCTGGGGAGCTGCGCATGCTGGTGCCACTGGAAGACGGTGCGCGGGTGGATGGCGACCTGCGCTATCACCAGCCCCAGCGCAGCGCGTCCATGGAACAGCAAGAGCTCTTGCCGCTCAACTAGCGCCGCATGCGCTGCGCGCGCGTTGCTATCGCGAGATGGCGAGCGCAGACCGTCGACAAGCGGCGTGCCCGGGCTTGGTCGAGCAGCTGATTCGTGTACAGTCGCGCCATGCCTCGGCGGGTGAGCATCGCGATACATCTGATCCTCCTGGGTCTGCTCCTGCCGCCCCTGCACTATTACTTGTTCAACAGCGACAAGCGCGACGAGAGATTTGCCTGGCGGATGTTCTCTCCGGTGCGTGTCGAGAACTGCGGAACCCAGTTCTTCGTGGGTGAGAACGGCGCCCCCATCAAGGTGGCCAACTACTTCCACAATGCCTGGCTCGACTTCACCAAGCGTGGTCGCAAGCAGGCCATCGCAGCCATGGCGCAGCGACTGTGCGACGACAATCCCGGCCAGAGCGTTCGGGTGCGCATCCTGTGCGAGGAACGTCCGCGAGCCTCGGCAGGCAAGCCCAGGCTGCTCTACGACAATCAGCGCTCGACGAGCGACGAGGACATCGAGGTGGTGGCCCACGGTGCCTTCGACTTTTGCAAGATCGGTGCACTCTAGTGGCGGCCCAAAGCGAGCTATCGCGGACCTACCGCAAGTTCTGGCTGGCCTTTGAGGTCAGTGACGCCAAGCTCGCCCTCTTTCGCGTCATCTTCTTTGCGGTCTTTGCCATCGACGCCTGGTCGCAAATTGCTCACGCGCCCCGCTACGGCTTTCGCGACTTCAACGTCGGCCACTTCCCCTTCCTCGATGGTCTCTTGCCCATGCCGACGCGCAGCACGATGGTGCTCATCTACGGCGCGCAAACCTATCTGGCGCTGCGCATCTTGCTCGGCGGCGTCGGCCGCACGCTCTACGTCGCCCTGGCGCTGCTCTTTGCCTACGGCTACTTCATCTCGCAACTCAACTCCTACCAGCACCACTATCTGCTGGCCATTGCGCTCGCTCTGGTCGCGGCCTTTCCGCTCGGCTCGGCCCCTGCAGGCCAGAGCAAGCCCCAAGCGCGCGCGCGCAACTGGCCTGTGCGCATGCTGCTGGTTGCCATCTCGGTCATGTACCTCTTCGCCGCCCTCTCCAAAGCCGACCCCGAGTGGCTCAACGGCTCGGCACTGCAAGCCCAGCTACCAGACGGCAGGTTGCGCGAAATCGCCAAGAGCATGGGCTGGGGCTTTACGGCCAAACTCACTTTGTTCACGGAGCTTGTCCTGGTCTTCGCCATCCAGTGGCGACGAGCGTGGCCCTTTGCGCTGGTCACCGGCATTGGCATGCACATGATGTTTCACTGGGCCGGTCTGAAGATCGGACTCTTCTCCTACTTCATGGTCAGTCTCTACGTGCTCCTTTTGCCTGAACCATGGGTGGAGCGCGGCCGAGCGCTGAGCATGAAAGCCGGAACGCGCATGCGCCCCGTGCGCGACTGGCTCGACAAGCCCGGTGTGCTTGCTTGGCTGCTGTGCGCTGTCGGCCTGGCTGCGGGCCTCGTGCTGGTGCAGATGCTGCCTATCGACGGCTTCAACGCTCTGACCATCTGTATCGCGCTGCTCGCGGGCGCGGAGCTTGCCACCCGCTGGCGGCGGGCGGGCGCCGCTGGTCTGCAACACCTGCTTGCCTGCGCCCTGCTCGTGCTGCTCGCGGGCCACACCGATGCCTTGCGCGACTACTACCGCTTTTGGGGCGGCCAGGAGCGCAGGGCCGGCAACCACTTCGAGTCGATGCTGGCTTACGAAAAAGTAGTAAAGGTGGCTCCCGACTACCTCCCGGGCCGTCGTTCCCTGGCCGCCCAGTATCGGCGCCTGGGCCACGAGGACGACGCCCTCAGCCAATGCGAGGCGGGCCTGGCCATCGACGCCACCGATCTGGTCCTCAATCGCACGGCCGCTGAAATCTACAGCGCCCAGGGCGAGGGCAACGAAGCACTCGCGGCCGCCGAGCGCGGTCTGCAGACCAGTCCGAATGATCCCAAGCTGCGAGCGATCCGCAAGCGCTGGCAACGAGAGCTCAACAGCCATGCGCCGCAGTGACAAGGCGGCCCGCATCCACGCCATCTTGGACGAGCTCTACCCCGAGCAGCCCATCCCCCTCGATCACAGCGATCCCTTCACCCTTCTGGTCGCCGTCCTGCTCTCGGCCCAGTGCACTGACAAGCGCGTCAACACCGTGACACCGG
>JAHEAK010000257.1 GCA_024642805.1 Kofleriaceae bacterium
CACTCGTGACAGGGTGGTGCATCCGACTCGGCCACAAAGCCCATGTTGGGATTGGATGGCTCTTCGACCAGGATGGTTGGCACCGCGCCGCTTGCTTCACGCTTTTCGCCGGCGATCACAGGCACGTTGGGCAGGTCCAGTTGCGCCTGGCGAGCCTTGCCGCTGGCGGGATGATTGGCGGTGCCCTCGAGGAAGCGCAGCGCCAGCCAACGGAAGAGGTAATCCATGATCGAGGTGGCGATTGGGATTTCCTGGTTGCCAGTGAAGCCGCTTGGCTCGAAACGGGTGCCTCGGAACTTCTCGCAGAGAATGCTCATAGGCACGCCGTGCTGAAGCGATAGAGACACAGCGGTGGCGAAGGAGTCCATCAGGCCGGCGATGACCGAGCCCTCTTTGGCCATGCGCACGAAGATCTCGCCAGGGCTGCCGTCCTCGTACATGCCCACCGTGATGTAGCCCTCGTGTCCAGCAATCTGGAACTTGTGGGTCACCGAGTGGCGCTCGACGGGCAGCTTGTAGCGGATCGACATTGGCGGACCAGCTGGCACCGACTTGCTCTCGCGGTGAGCAAGAACCAGCTGGCGCTCTTCGTCACTCAGGCTCTCGAGACCGTTGGTCACCAGGCTACCATTGCTGGTCGCTCCCTCTTTCGAGGTCGACAGTGGCTGGGTGCGCTTGCAACCGTCGCGGTACACGGCGATGGCTTTGAGACCGAGTTTCCAGGCCTTGATGTAGGCATCTTCGATATCGTCGACGCTGCAATCGGTAGGCAGGTTGACAGTCTTGGAGATGGCACCGCTGAGGAAGGGCTGGGTGGCGCTCATCATGGTGATGTGCCCCATGTAGTGGATCGAGCGCTCGCCGTTTGGAGAGCGGAAGGCGCAATCGAAAACCGCCAGGTGCTCGTCCTTGAGGCCAGGAGCACCCTCGATGGTCTCCTGCTCGTTGATGTAGGCGCAGATCGCGTCACGCTCGGTGGCCGTGTAGCCAAGGCGGGTGAGCGCAAGCGGCACCGTGTTGTTGACCATCTTGAGAACGCCGCCGCCAACCAGACGCTTGTACTTGATGAGCGCGATGTCGGGCTCGATGCCGGTGGTATCGCAGTCCATCATGAAGGCGATGGTGCCGGTCGGTGCGAGCACCGTGGTTTGCGCGTTGCGGTAGCCGTGCTCGGTGCCGACTTCGAGTGCCTCGTCCCACGATTTGCGGGCCGCTTGCATCATGTCGTAAGGCACCAGGGCTGCGTCGATGCTGCTGACGCTCTGGCGGTGCTTGTTGATGACGCGCAGGAAGGGCTGCTCGTTGGCCGCGTAGCCCTCGAAAGGACCCGTGGTGTCGCGCGAGATGCATGCCGACTGCTTGTAGGCCTCGCCGCACAGGATGGCGGTGAGAGCGGCCGCGTAGGCGCGACCTGGCTCGGAGTCGTAAGGCAGACCGCGCGCCATGAGCAGAGAGCCCAGGTTGGCGTAGCCGAGTCCGAGAGGACGGAAGAGATGAGAGTTCTTGCCAATCTTCGGCGTTGGGTAGGAGGCATTGTCGACAATGATCTCCATGGCCGTCAGCGTGGTGCGGATGGCGTGCTTGTACGCGTCGACATCGAACTCGCCATCGGGACGCACGAAGGTGCGCAGGTTGAGCGAGGCCAGGTTGCAGGCCGAGTCGTCGAGGAACATGTACTCGGAGCAAGGGTTGGAGGCATGGATGCGATCGGTATTGATGCATGGATGCCAGTCGTTGATGGTGGTGTCGAACTGCAGACCAGGATCGCCACAGACGTGCGCGGCTTCCGAGATCTGACGCATCAGCTCGCGCGCCTTCATGGTGTCGACGGTGTGGTCGCCCATGACCGCCTTGGTGCTCCACTCGCCATCATGCTCGACCGCAGCCATGAACTCGTCGGTGACGCGAACGCTGTGGTTGGCGTTTTGGAACTGCACCGAGTCGTAGGCGCCGCCGGGGCTGTTGAAGCCGCCGTCGTAACCGGCATCGATGAGAGCCCAGGCCTTTTGCTCCTCTTCCTTCTTCGAGTTGACGAAGGTGACGACGTCGGGGTGCGAGGCGTTGAGGATGACCATCTTGGCAGCGCGGCGCGTCTTGCCGCCCGACTTGATGGCACCGGCGAAGGAGTCAAAGCCCTTCATGAAGGAGACGGGACCCGACGCGGTGCCGCCGCCGTTGAGCAGCTCCGCCGAAGAGCGCAGCTTGCTGAGGTTCGAGCCAGCGCCCGAGCCGTACTTGAAGAGCATGCCTTCGGTCTTGGCCAGATCGAGGATCGACTCCATCGAGTCGTCCACCGAGTTGATGAAGCAGGCCGAGCACTGAGGATGATCTTCGACGCCCACGTTGAACCACACGGGGGAGTTGAAAGCCATTTGTTGATGGACGAGCAGATGAACCAGCTCGTCGCGGAACGCGGTGGCGTCCTTGGCGCTGGCAAAGAACTTATCTTTGACGCCCCATCCGTAGATGGTGTCGGCAACGCGCGAAATCATCTGGCGAACAGAATGCTCGCGGCCAGGCGTGTTCAGCGTGCCGCGGAAATACTTCTGAACGACCACGTTGGTGGCGGTTTGCGACCACTCGGTGGGGAACTCGACATCCTTCTGCTCGAAGTAAATCTCGCCGCCAGCACCCTTGATGGTTGCATCGCGAAGTTCCCACTGCACTTCATCGAGCGGGTCTGCGCCGGCTTTGGTGAAGTAACGCGGAAAGCTCAGACCGACCTTGCCAGCCCGTTTGGTGGCCGATTCGTGGCCTTTCTTGTCCGCAATCATGCCCTTCACGTCTTCGCCCTGATCCTTGTTTACACTCTTTGCGCCAGCCTCGGTGTTCGCGTTCATCTGTCTCAAATCCCCCTGTATTGTGGACGTAGCTTGCCCAGCACGGTCCATGTCTAACCGTCGAATATCTTGGCTCTTCTCTGTGCCCCCGCTCGTGATTCCGATCAACAGAAGCGAGCCAGATGTTGGCCACTATGCAGACGCCCCCTCGGGAGGGTCAAGAAAAATGGATTCTAAAAACCGCAAAATCTTGGGGGTCTGTCAGCCACAAACCACTACAGATTGTGTAGGCCCCTCTGCTCCAAGGTGTGGAGTGCATGTGGAGAACTTGCGAGTTAACTCGATTCTTCCGAGCAATTCCCCGGGCTTGACCTGCCCTGTGGATAAATAAGTAAACTGGGGAGTTTCCCACTATATTTTGAGATTTCAGGTTCCGGATCCCCCCCGCTTCCGAGATCTTTCTTTTTTGAGATTTTAAATCGGCCAGTGATTCCGGGCAGTAACGGCATTCCGGCGCGTGGCCAAGTAGCGAATATTGCCAGCTATTTGCTGATCACCCCGAATGCCCTACGATTGCGAGACCTTATGGGGTAGAGACGGAATCATGCGCCGGCTCCTGTGCTCGCTTCTCGTGTTCGCCGGCCTGGTCTCGTGCGCAGACAAATCCAGCCCTGCGACAGCGCCTCGCGCCTCTCGGATCGTCAGCCTGAGCCCGTCCACGACCGAACTTCTATATGTATTGGGTGCGATCGATGCCCTGGTCGGCCGCGATGCCTACTCGCTGGAGCCCGCTGCGATTCAAAAGCTGCCCGTGCTCGGTGATTTTCTATCGCCCAACGTCGAGGCCATCGTCGCCCTGCAGCCCGATCTGATCTTGCTCGACGTGAGTCAGGGGCGCGCGGCGGAGGCCCTGCAAGCGCTCGGGCAACGCACGCTCTCCCTCGGTATGCATCAGGTGCAAGACGTGCAAGACGGTCTCATCACGGTTGGTGAAGCGATCGGCAAGCGCGCACTGGCTGACAAACTACTGGCGCAAATGCGCATCGACATCGACAGGCATCGCCAGCAAGCGCGCACCGGCAAGCAACACCCCAAGGTGCTCTTCATCATCGATCGCGCACCGCAGAGCCTGCGCAACCTGGTGGCCGCCGGGCCCAAGACCTATCTCGACGAGCTCTTGAACATCGTCGGCGGCGTCAACATGATGGCAGGCGCGCCCGTGCGCTATCCGCAACTGAGCGCCGAGCAGATCTTGCGAGGAGCACCCGACATCATCATCGATCTCAGCCGGGCCGGCGACGATCTCTCCGCCTACGATCTAGTGCGCGAGGTACCCGCCGCCGTGCACAAGCGCATCCACATCGTCGACGAGCGCCTCTTGCTCAGCCCGAGCCCGCGCATCGGCGAAGCACTGGATCAACTTGCCGAGCTCCTGTCGATGCAGGGTGTATAAGGAGCGCGCGATGATCGAGCTCTCTCAGATCCAGTTTGCCTACGCTGGCAACCAGGTTCTCGGTGGCATCGATCTGCAGGTCGAGCCGGGCGAGCTCATCGCCATCGTCGGGCCAAACGGTGCCGGCAAGAGCACCCTCTTGCGCATCATCGCCGGTCTGCTCACGCCCAGCGCAGGTACGCTCAAGGTCTTTGGCAAGCCGCCGATGGAGCAAGAGCGCAACCAGTTGGCCCGACGCCTGGCCTACCTCTCGCAGAGCTATCGCATGGCCTTTCCCTTCACGGTCCTCGAGGTCGTGCTCATGGGTCGCTATGCCCACAATCGCAGCGGGCTCTTGCGGCTGGACCGCGCGGCCGATCGCGAGCTGGCGATGGCGGCCCTTGCCCGCTGCGAAGTGCAAGATCTAGCGCAGCGCCGTCTCGACGAGCTCAGCGGCGGCGAGCGGCGACGGGTGCTGATCGCACAAGCGCTGTGTCAGGAGGCCGAGCTCTTGCTCTTCGACGAGCCCACGGCCGGTCTGGATCCCAAGCACGCCATCGATCTCTTCTCGATGCTGCAAAGCGAGTGCAAGAACAAACGCTCGGTGCTGATCGTCACCCACGATCTCAATCTGGCGGCGCGCTTTGCCGATCGCTTGTTGCTCCTCCACGATGGCAAACAGCTGGCGCTTGGTCCTAGCGCGGAGATCCTGGCTTCCGCTGCCATCACCGAGGCCTTCTCCATCGAGCTGCATCGCGGCACCTTGCCCGATGGCGTCACTCCCTACGTCGTGCCGAGTACATGAAGCGCAGCAGTCCCGCATTCGCTATCGGCGTGGCCCTCTTGCTAACGCTTTTGGCCGTCGCGCTCAGCGCCATGGTCTACGGCCAGCTCGGCAGCGGCGCGGCGGCGTTGCGCTTAGCCAGCCCGCATCGACTTTTGTCCTGGTTCCTCGATGACGACATCGAGTCGAAGATCTTCTGGCGTCTGCGTCTGCCGCGCATCGTCGGCGCCGCGCTGGTGGGTGCAGGTCTCGCGGGAGCCGGCTGCGCCTTTCAAGCCACCTTGCGCAATCCGCTCGCCGAACCCTATACCCTGGGCGTGTCCTCTGGCGCGGCCCTCTTTGCGGTGCTGGCCATTCGCTTTGGACTCGATCAGAGTTTTGCTGGTGCGGCGGGCGTTGGTCTGGCGGCGCTGGTCGGCGCACTGGTCACGGTCTATGTCGTGTGGCGCATTGCCGCCATCGGCGATCACTTGCCGCCCTCGACACTGCTCTTGGCCGGCATCACCGTGGCCATGTTTTGCGGAGCCTTGACCATGGTCGTGCAGTACACGGCCGAAGTCGGCGAGGTCTATCGCATGGTGCGCTGGATGATGGGAGGTCTGGACGGCGTGCTGTGGCGCCCCCTGCGCTTTGCCGCCCCCGGCGTCTTGCTCGGCCTGATGCTCTTGCTCTACCTGGCCCGCGACTTCAACGCGCTGGCCGCCGGCTCGGATGCTGCGGCATCGCTTGGTACCCACGCTGGTCGCACCATCACCCTGGCCTTTGCGGCCAGTGCGCTGCTCGTCGGCGCGGGCATTGCCGTGGCGGGCCCGATCGGTTTTGTCGGACTCATCGTGCCGCATGTGGTGCGAGCCCTGGTCGGCGCCGATCACCGCGTGCTCATCCCGGTGAGTGCCATCGCCGGCGCTGGCACCCTGGTGCTCTGCGATTTGGGCGCGCGCGCGATTCTCTTTCCCGCCGAGCTACCGGTGGGCGTGCTCACCGCTCTCTTCGGCGGCCCTTTCTTCCTGGCCCTGCTCATGCGCGAAAAGCGCAGCGGCGGCCTGTGGGGTGGTTAGCCGCGCTGCCAAGCTCTGCGCCAGGTGCTAGCTTGCAGGGGTGAGCGAAGTCCTGGATCACATCCTCGAATCGATAAGTCCGGCCAGCATCGCCCAAGCCACGGGTGCCAGCCAGCGACTCTTGCGGGCGCATGTCGTCGAGGACAACGGCGCTCTGTGTGCGCTGGCGGCTCGGCTGTGCGCGGCTCGTCACTCGCCAACGCCGGCTCTGGATCGCCGAAGCGTGGTCGTGGTCGCCGCCGATCACGGCGTGGCGTCGCCGGGCATCGAGCTTGGCGAACATCATCCGACGGTCATTGGCCTGCGCCTCATGGCGGAAGGTGGCGCGGCTCTCAACTCGGCGGCTCGCAGCGCGCGCGCCCAGGTCGTGCTCGTCGATGTCGGCGTGCGCGGGGGCGAAGCGCTGGATTTAGGGCGGGGCGTGCTGTCCTTCCGGCAGGGTGACGGCACGAAGGATTTCACTCGCGAGCCGGCCATGAGCCGGGCCCAGGCCACCGCCTCCCTGGAGACCGGAATCGCCCTGGCCTTCTCCCTGGCCGATGCCGGACTCGACATGCTGGCTCTCGGGCAGCTGTCCACCGGTTCGCAGCCAGCCTCGGTCGCGCTCTTGTGCGCACTCAGCGGCAGGTCAGCCGGGCCGCTCAGCAGCAAGGATGCCGATGTCGTCGACAAAGCCCTGGCTCTGCACGCCTTGCAGGGCGTCGATGCCATTGGCGTGCTGGCGGCCGTAGGCGGCTTTGATCTCGGTGTCATGGCCGGGCTCATCCTCGGAGCCGCCTCGATCCACGTGCCCGTGGTCCTCGATGGCCATGGCAGCAGCGCGGCGGCCCTCCTGGCGCAAAAGCTCCACCCGGAGGTGCGCGGCTATCTCTTTGCGTCCCACGCTGGCGGCATGCCCGCCCACGCAGCGGCCCTGGCCGAGCTGGCCCTCGAGCCGCTCTTTGCCGTGGGGCTGGCCCAGGGCGAGGGCACGGGAGCTCTCTTGGCCATGCCCATGCTCGAGGCGGCGGCCCGAGTCCTCGCCGAAGCGTCCAGCTAGCGCGTCAGCGCCGGCTGATCTGGCGAGTGCAAGTCCGCTTGTCGAGGACCGGTGGCTGCCGGATCCACATCCAGTCTCCGAGCCCGCGCCCCCGCGCTTGGCTCCGTCTGCGCTCGCGCGCTGGGCTCCGTCTGCGCTCGCGCGCTGGGCTCCGTCTGCGCTCGCGCGC
>JAHEAK010000909.1 GCA_024642805.1 Kofleriaceae bacterium
CTGCGCTATGCCGACGATGCGCTCGACTTTGCCTGCGTCTTCCTCGACAAGGAAGGCGCGCTCTCGAATCCAACGCACCTCGCCCGCAGATCGAAGGATGCGGTACTGTTCATCGCAGGGGTCGCCTTTTACGAAGCACTCGTAGGCAGAGGTGAGCCCACTCACGTCGTCAGGATGCACGAGTGCCATCGATAGATCGGGATCCGAGTAGAAGTCCTCGCGTGAACGACCAAAGATCTGCTCGTAGGCCGGACTCACGTAGGAGAGGTTGCCGCCGGGAAACTCTCTAATGTAGAAGCCATCCTCGATGGTCTCCGCCATCTGTCGCAAGAGGCGCTCGCTCTGCCGCAGCCGCTCCTCCGCCTCTTTGTGCTCGGTAATATCTTGCGCCGTACACAGAAACTCCACTGGCCCATCCGCGGATTGAATCGGCGATATGGACAGATGAACGGTGTGGGCAAAGCCTGAGTGATCGTGCCAAACAACCTCGCTGGAGGTCACCTCATCGGTGATGCGCGGCGTGGTTCCATGATCGAGAGTATCGATATGCCGACCGATGACTCGCTCTTCGGAAAAGCCCAGGAGCGCGAGCGTGGGCGGGTTCACCGAGGTGATGAGGCCCTCGCTGGACAGGATTAGAACGCAGTCGTTCGTCGCAGCCATGAAGCTCGCCAGCCGATCTTCGGTGCGCCGAATCTGCGCCTTCTGCACCGCGAGTTGTTCTTGGGCGCGCGATATGGCGCTCAGATCGACGATGGCGATGCTGGCATGGACTTGCTGACCGGCGCGGTTGGCGGGCGCGATTCCGAGAAGGCGCACAGGAATCGGTTGCGCACCACGCTGCTGCAACATGAGCTGACACGATTTGCTCGCGCCACTCTGGAATAGACTGTCGTGAAAGATCGCAAGGTCTTCGGCAGCAGCGGCGACCATGAAGGGAGCCAGCCGCTTGCCAATGAGGGGCGCGCTGAGGCAGCCGAGCAACGTGGCCGCCGCGAAGTTCGCCTCGACGATGAGCGCGGAGCGATCGACGGTGAGGTAGGCAATAGGGGCCAGATCAAAGAGGTCAAAATAGCGATCGCGAGCTTCGCCGAGCTCGATTTCGGTTCGCTGCAGCTGTGCGTGTTGCACGTGGAGTTCGAGCTTGTGTAGCTCGAGCTCGTGCATGAGCGCCTCGACCTCATCCTCTTGTAGATGCTTCTTAGGAGCGTTCACGATTCGATGCTCCGCCCGCAGAGATGGTCCACGCCCAGGATTCCACCTGGACGAATCCCGCAGCCGAGACAGCTCATGCCCCAAGCGCTCGCGGTGAACGCACCCTTCTCTAGCCACTGCTGCCCTTTGCTCACACCGCCCCCTCTCCCCGCAGTCGCTGCAGATCCTGCACTGCCGCAAGCTACGCTAACCGCATTTCTCTCGGCCAGCCAGCGATTGCGCGGAACTTGCGCCGAGCATCTCAGTATGCGGGCATCCTGTCTGGCCATCGGAATTCGCATCGACCAGCCAAGCGCAGATGCAAGATGACCAGCGCTCCCGCGCCAGATGGGTGTGCCTTGCAAAAGGGCTCGCGGCTTCTGCGTTGAAATCGTGAGGCTCTTGCTCTGCGAATCATCAGGCTTCGAGTTTTTCGTAATGACTATCGAGTCGTCCCTAGAAACCATGGGTCCTCCGTTGTGCTGCGAGCATGGCCGGGCTTCCTGCATGTAATTTTCATGCCAATCCGGATAGAGCCGCGAAAGCGGCCTGGCAACGTAGTTGCTAGGCATTTCCCCGAGGAGGTGCCGGAGACTTGCCGATTGGCGAACAAGGCCCATCCTACGACCTGTCGCCATCACTGAGCAGGACCATCATGCTGCGCGAATCCCGAAGACACCCAAGACTCGATCTACATAAGGTGGCCACCCTCGTTATCCGACCTTGCGCGAGCGCGGGGCGCAAGCACATCTTGCCGGCCACGATCTGGTCGATTTCCTGCGACGGAGCAGGCCTTAGTAGCAGTTCGCCGCTGCATGGC
>JAHEAK010000910.1 GCA_024642805.1 Kofleriaceae bacterium
TGGTCTCGAGAATGTCGGCGCCGGCTTCGAGATACTCTCGGTGCACTGACCTGACGATATCGGGTTGCGAAATGCTCAGCTCATCGTAGCTGCGCGTGTGAAACACGCCCCGGGCATACAGGACAGAACCCATCGCTCCGTCGATTTGCATGGGCCCGTTGGCCAGAGCTTGCAGGAAAGGGATCACGCACTAACGCTACGGAAATTGCGTCTCGCGCTCAAGCGCTGGCGTCTAATTCAGTGCTCCTCGCCAGTGAGGGCATCGTTTCTTGTCCTCTGTGCGGGTGCGCAGGCCTGTATCAGCGATTGCGACCGACGAATTCGCGAAAGTCACTGAGCACGGAGGAAGCGGGATGCCCCTCGTACATCGCGTCACCCCACGCAGGCAGGCTGGTGTTCGATCGAAGTTCCAGCTCGTAATGCATCATGCAGGCTCGCGGTCCTAGCGCTAAAAAGCGCGCGCGTCCCGCCACAAACATGCTGGCGTCTTTCGCCGTCGACCACAAAAGAGTTAGCGCATCGTCGTCGTAGGTGTACGCCAGGGTATAGCCAACCGACGCGCGCTCCAGCCTGGCGATGAAGGCCGTGCGCTGTGCTCGACCGTCTGTCGTGCGTTCGACGATACGAGAGGAGCGAACCACCGCCATCCATTCGGGGACACGCTCGCTGTCGCAGAAGAGTTGGTAGGCGCGCTCGGCCGGAATGGTCAGAGTCGTCGACAGGCCACTCGGCACCGGCGTCGCCTCTTCGAGGGTGTCGTTGCAGTCTACCGGTCCATCCGGCAGCCGAATGGCTAGCTGTGTCGGCTCGGGGGCGAGCGCGGCATAGGGACGGGTGGGCAAGTCATCACGGTCGAACATCGTGGATATTGGTAAGAGCAACCTGCATGCCTACATGCGCCTACCATGTGTTCAGCTACTTACCCTGTGTGTGGCTTCTCCACTGTGCAGCCGTCGGGGGGCAAGGGACTGGCCACTGGCGACTGCAGGCATCGGGATCGACGCATCGTTGCTGCTCGGCGCGCAGTTGGTCGAGGCGGAAGGCTCGTGCTACACGGTGGGCGTGTGCGGCCTGCTCGCGATACTTTTTCTGGTCGTTCCGGCCGTCGAGATCTATGTGATTCTCAAAGTCGGGGCGCTGCTAGGCGTGTGGGCCACCCTGGCGGTGATCGCCTTTACCGCCTTTGCGGGGGCGGCCCTGGCCAAGCGACAGGGCCTTGCGGTTCTTCGCACCTTGAGTGCAGCGGTCGCCCAGGGGCAGGGCGCGGGCACCGCCGTGGTCGAGGGCGTCCTCTTGCTCGCGGCGGGCGTGACCCTCTTGGCCCCAGGCTTCATCACCGACGCCATCGGTCTGGGCCTGCTCTTGCCACCGGTGCGGCGCAGCCTCGCCAAGAAGTTGGCAGAGCACTGGAAGCTTTCGACGATGGCCGCCGTCGGCGAATTCAATCACGCACAGCCTTTTGATAGCAATCAGCAGGAGCCACCGCCACCGGGCGTCATCGACGTCTAGAGCATGGCTCCCGACGATCGCAGTGCTAGGCTTAACGAGTGCGCCCTGCTTCGCCCTTTCTGATTGCCGGCCTCTTGCTGGCCTACTCACCACTCGCTCACGCTGGTCTCTTCGGCGGTTTCGCTACGGACGGTCAGTACCTGCGCGGCAAAAATCAGCTCTGCTCGCCCGTGATCGACAAGAGCGCCGCCGCCTCATGCAAGCGCGCGAGCGAGGCGGATCTGGCCAAGCTGAGCTTCGACAAAGGCAAGGCGCAGCGAGGTTCATCGGCCAAGCTCACGGTGTCGAAACGAGGCAGCACCCTGGAAGTTCGAGCCCAGGAAAGCGGTGAGCTGATTTTTCAGTGGGACGCAGGCAACGTCATTGCCGCTCTCGGTGGCGCCTATCTCGACGAGAGTGGTCGTCGAGTGGCCGTCGAGTACAGCTCGCGTATGGGTGGTCGTCAGGTAGATGAGCTCATCGTCATGCAGCTGGCAAGGTCTCTCTTGCCAGGTGTGCCAGACAA
>JAHEAK010000258.1 GCA_024642805.1 Kofleriaceae bacterium
AGGTGATGTCGTCGTCGCGCGCGAGCCGGGCAACGGCCGCATTCTAGTCAAGCGTGTACTCTCCCGAGGACCCGCCACCGTCTACCTCGGCAGCGATGATCCAGAGGCCGGGCGCGACAGTCGACACTTTGGCTCGGTGCCTATCGAGAACCTTGTGGGCCGGGTCATTCGACACCTGCCGCTGCATGGATAGGCGCAGACGCGAGCCCCTGGTCCGCGAGCGAGCTATCCACGGGAGCTGCGCCGCCTGCGTTCGGAAAGCGAACCTCCAGGATGCGCTCGCGTTGCACATCGACCAGCAAGATAACCGGGCTGGCATACGCAATGGAGTACTCGAGGAGCTGGCGCCTGGTCGCAGCCGTCGACAGACTCGGAGCCAGCGAGCCAGTCTTAACCTCCGCGATGAAGCGCTCGCCCTCGCGAGAAACCAGGAGGTCAGCGCGCAACTCGAAGCTCTCTTCGCGCCCGTCGCACATCACGGTGAAGCTGCGGGCCAGCTGCCTGTCGAGGATCTCGTAGCCGTGATCTTGCAGCAATAGCTCCGCATCGCTTTCCCCCTGAACGGCACGTCGCCCGCGGCTGCGCGCCCGCCGGCTGCGTCGCCAGGCGGCGAAGCGACTGACGAGTCGGAGCAGGAGGAAGAGGGCGCCGAGCAGGATGGCAAGAGCCAGGCGCCAATCGAGCTCGATCACAAGACCACTATGCCCGCTGAAGTGCGGGCAGTGAAGAATTCTGCGCTACTTCGTGCGCCAGCGCAGATCGACTTTGACCCTGTCCTCGCCCTTGCTGTTTTGGCTGGGCGCGGCGACCTCGAGGGACAGGCCGTAGCTGGGCACCGCGGCGCCGCCAAAGGGAAGCTTGCCATTGAGGTAGCGCGCGGGCGTGCTGTCGTCGAAACGCGCCTGAGCAGCGTAGTCGCCCGTGGCAACCGCCTCGAGACCATTCTTTGCTACTTTGTAGTAGCGAATCGCGTCGGCGAAGGGCAGGGCGGAGAGCGGCGCATCACGGGTGTGCAAAGCGCGCAGGCTGCGATCGCGCAGACGAAATTGCACACCTTCTTTGCTGGCCCGGGTGTCGAGGAGCTCGCTGGCCATGCCCACTGATTCTCTCGCCTCGCCAGGAAGGCGCTCGTTGTAGGCCTGGTAGGAGTACTCGAGAGGCTTGCCATCGAATTCGATGGCCCCGACCGGTGCGTTGCCTCCGCACTTCAGTCGCTTGCGGGTGGCGGCATCGAGCCCCTCCGTCGGCAAGTAGGCGGCGTTGCGCACAAAGCAGACCGTCTTGGCAAAGGCCTCGGCCAATGCCTTCTGCGCGTCGGCTGAGCTGGTGTCGTAGTGGGTGTCGTTGGCGGCCTCGCTGCCCTGGTACAGGGATTCGAGGCCAGGCAACTTGAGCTCGCTGGTGTTGCCGTCGACAACCAGCAGGTAGCCCTCGCCCGGTCCGTTGATGGCCGGATCGTTCTCGCTCCAGGCGTAGGCACCGTTGTAGTACCACAAGACCACTCCTGGGCGGTTGCGGGCCTGGACCGCCATCATCTCGCCGGTCTCAGGGTTGGCATAGAAAGAGGGATCCGTCTCGGCGAGCGCGGCATCGTAGCGGTGCTGTCCTTCGACCTTGGCGGCGTAGGGGTTGCGGTACTCGACCAGGTAGAAGTGCGGCACAAGCAGATCGTGACTGCCACTGCTTCGCGAGAAACCGTCCATGCGCCAGCCCGCACTGGTCTCGGTTTCGAAGTCGCTGCTGACATTGATGCCGCTTACTTTAACGTTGTCGATGAGCATGCCGCGCATGACGGCGGCGCCATCGGTGTAGTAGCGCAGTCGAACTTGCGCGTCCTTGCCTGCCAGCGAGGAGAGATCGAAGCTCGGTCGCACCCAGCTCGGTCGCAAGCAGGGGCTGAGATTGGCTGCATCTTGATCTTCGCCCTGTGGCAATTCCGCAGTGGGATCGCAATCACTGTTGCTCTCGTTCTTGCCATCGCCATTGAGATCACCGGAAAGGCCCGTAAAGCCCGGTAGGGTGTTGCTGCCATCGTGGCCGTGTTTCGCTGGCATCTGTTGGGGATCGATAGGGGTGAGACGCGTCCACTCGTGGCCGCCATCGCCGCTGGCCTCGAGGTAGGCGAAGTCCCAGCCCGGCTCGATTTCCCACCAGGCGTCGAAGCTGAGGGCAATCGGGCCCGTTTGGGATTTCAGATCCAGGCTGAGGGTCGCGCTGCGATCGAGCTCGTTGCCTTGGCCTGTGTACAGTGCCCAGGCGCCCGAAGCTGCTGGCAGCGCGGTGAGCTCGATGTGTTTCTCTTTGGGGGGCAGAACGATCATGGCGGCGCGTGTGGCGTCGTCATCGCTGCCCGCAGGATCATCGAGAGTCTCAAGAGTGATGCTCGCGCTTTCGGCACCGCCAAAGGCCGGTGGCACGATGACCGTTGGCTGCAGCCAACCGAGCATCAGGCGCGACCAGGAGCTGAGGTTTTGTGGACTCGGGCTGGTCGTGCCGCTCATGACTTCCCAGCTACCGGTCGAGTTGGAACTGGTGCGCGAGTAGACGTCGGGCAAGCCAATGGAGTGACCAAATTCGTGGATGAAGGTCGACGAGTCGGTGTACTCGCTCTGCATGTTGTAGTCGCGAATCCACAGGTCGTTGGAGACCTCGATACCGCCACCGGGGTTTTCGACGCCGGCCAGTGTCGGCCCGTGACCATCGTTGAGCTTGACCTTCGAGCGATGCGGCCAGATGCGATCAGCACACTCACGCTGAGGCGCGGTGAGCATCTTGATGCCCTCGGCCATTTGCACATTGGTGGTCAGGCGATCGCGCACCTTGTGCAAGCCCTCGCACGAAGACTGCCCACCACCAGCAAAGACGACGACGAAGTGATCCAGATACCCGTCGGCTTCGTCGAGCTTGCCATCGTGGTCGATATCCTCTGGGTCCCAGCGGTCGAAATCGCGCCAATCCATGTTGGGAAAGCGCGCTTTGGCGGCTGCCATGGCGTCAGCGACCAGGGCCTCGGGGGCGGTGTCGTCGCGCCAGTTGCCACCGGCGGGCCGATTGGGAGAACCGTAGTAGCGCCTGTCGTGGGGCAGGGTAACCGGCTCGAGCACCTGACCGACGAGGTGGTAGGCGCCGAGGCTCTGGGTAAGGTAGTAGTGACTGAGGGTGTCGACGCGGCTGTAGCTCTCGTCGAAGAGCTCGTCTTGGTAGAAGTCGCGCAGGCTGGTGCCGCGGTCTTTTTGCTTGGCAAAGCGATCGAATTTTTGATCGGGATATTCGACGAGCAGCACCAGGAGTTTGTGCGGGCGTTCGGCCGGCGCTAGCACCTTAGGAATGTGATCCCAACGCAGGACGGGATTGCCAAGACGATCGATGTGCAGTCCGGCAAGGTCCTGCACCATTTGCTCAGCAAGGGTCGGTGCCGAGGGCGGTGGCTCCGCGGGGGCGGGCTCGACCGATGTTGGCTTGGTGCTTGGTCCACAGGCGCACTGCAATGCCAGTAGAGCGCCGAGGAGGCCACGAGAGAGGATGATTCGCATGCGCCTTAGGTACCATGTGATGGTCGGGCATGTGCCTCCGTGGATTACATGGAGAAGCGGAATGCCCAGATCACATGGATGATCGTTGTGACCAGGAGCAGCACCGAGAAGGGCACATGGATGAGTTTCCATGCCTTCAAGAGCAGCCGGCCACGTGGCGCCAGGGCCGCACGACGGGAAATCATGGCAATGCGGTCGCAGGTGCGCACCGTGATCGTCGCGGCCTTGCGGCCCACCAGTGGACGCAGCTCACGGCGACGGCGACGCAGGCTAAAGGTGCGCCGAATCTCGTCACCCAAGAGCCAGAGCAGAAGGCTCGCCAGCCCGATTTTTTGCTCGGTGCGAAGGACGCGACCAAGGTCGTGCTCGAGGTAGCTCGCACTCTTCTCGGCAAGGCCCGGATGCTCACCCTCGAGCTTCTTGAGTCGGGCCCGCAAGCTCAGCTCTTCGATCTCATGGCCATAGGTCATGGAAGGAACCAGGGTGTAGAGGTAGCGACCGAGCACGCCCGACACCACCACCATGATCATGCTGGCGAAAGGCACCGATACCCAGTTGTCCAGGCGCATCGCGCTGTGCAAGACGATGAAGAGGGGCCCGATGGTGCCGGTCATCAGGTGTAGATCTAGCCAGTACTTGTTGCTGGCGGTCTTCATGAAGAGGCGCATGCGCCGACGCATCGGGTAAGCCATGGAGATGACCATGAGCGCGGTGCCCAGGTAGCCACAGAAGAGGGCCAGGTCGGATCCGGCCAGATACCAGACTTCGAGCTTGGCGAGATCCGGGTGCAGTCCTTCGAAGAGAAGGGTCTGGTAGCGCAAGGAGTAGGCCGGGGCATAGAGACGCAGGCCGATCTCGACCAGGGCGAGCAACCAGGCAACGATGCCAAGCCCCCAGATCCACCGTGAGAAGCGACCGTCTCGAATGCGGGCAAGACCGGCATCTCGAACGCCGAGACTGTTGATGAAGGGAGCGACAGGAATCGGTTCGAGCAGGCGAGGCTTTTTGCCACCTGTCATCTGGCCGTCGGCAAAGAGCTTGCGCATGTCGACCTCGATGAGTGAGCCGGTCGGGCAGGCGGAGACGCATGCCTGCTCTTCGAAACCGTTGCAGTGGTCGCACTTGTTGGCGACCCGTCGCGGCGCTGCCGTGCGCTTTCCGGGGCCGACTTCCAGAAAGCCCTTGGCATCGAGGCGGGCCTTGAGATCGAGATTGAAGGTCGCCTCGCTTGGCTCCGAGACGTTGACCATGTCGATGGCGCCGTAGGGGCAGCTCTGGGCGCACAGGCTGCAGCCAATGCACTTGGCGTGGTCGATGACGACCTCGCCCTTGTCCTTGTCGTAGGAGATGGAGTCGTGCTCGCAAGGGCTGAGGCAGCGCTGATCCTTGCAGGTTCGGCACGAGAAGACGAAGTCGAGCATGCCGAGGCGAAAGCCTCCCAGCGTGAGGCGCCGGGCGGCATGTCGTTCCTCGCACGCCTTTTCGCACTGCTTACAGTCGATGCAGATGTCGAGCTGACGAACGCGCACCATGGGGCCGGAGACCGAGAGCCCGTGGCGAAGATAGAAATCAAAAATCTCTTGCTTGACGCCAGTGATCGAACGAAAGAGCGCGGAGGTCTTCTGAATGGAATCGCCGAGGGCCTTGGCAAGCTCGGGGTACGCGCCGGTGAGCTGCGCCAGGGTCTCTTTGCGAAAGCGCACCACCGTGATCGGGCTGAGGGAGAAGAAGGCCAGGTTCTCGCCATCGATGCTGGTGAGCGCTGCCGCATTGAAAATGTCTCCAGCTTCGAAGCGCGCCAGGTTCTTCAGAGCGGTTCGCGCCAGCGGCGGCAGAGGCAGAAGCGAGACGTCGTCCTTGTCACGATTGCGGAGTTCCTTTTGGTGGCGCCAGCGCTCGTCGACCGACTCCTGATCGAAGACGCCGACGGCGACCTGCCCAGCACACAGATAGAAGAGACACGAGTCGTCGTCGGTGGGCAGGAGCTGATCGCGCTCCATGTCGATGACCTCGAGACCATCTTCGGCCAGGGCATCATCGAGTACTTCAACCGGGACACTGACGAAGGCCGGTTGATCGGCCAAGATCGAGCTCACCACATCGAAGTTGGTGCTCGCTCGGCTTGGTGCCACGATGAGCTGCGAAAAATCGACGCGCTCGGGCACCGGTGTCAGGTGACGGGACAAAGTAGGGGGAGACTCTAACGCAGAGAGCTAGAGCGGAACAGGATAGGCGGATCCACAGAGGTGAGATCGGCGTCCTCGAATTCCTCGTCGGAGAAGCTCGAGGGTGGTGGCAGCGGCGCAGGACGCGCTGCTGAGCGCTGGGCTGGCCGCTGGGCTGGGCGCTGAGTTGGGCGCTGAGTTGGGCGCTGAGCTGGGCGGGCAGGCGTTGGCGCAGGACGAGCGAGGCGAGCGACGGGCTTGGCGACTTGTCGGGACGGCTTGACAGTCACGTCGGTCTTGTCGAAGAAGGCGTCGATCGCCGAGCCGACTTCCGCCTCGGAGAAATCCGCAGTGCCCAAGGCCAGGGGGGCTTTGCCGTCCTCGGCCTTGAAGCGCTGCGAGGGGCTTCGCGTGCTGGTGGGGCCGCCAACCTTGGTTCGCATCGCGGCAGCTGGAATCGGTGGAGGCGCGCTGGAGACGGCTTTCTTTCGCTGTGGCGCGCTGGCTCGTGGCTTCGAGAGCGCTGGTTGGGAGCTGGGAATAGCAACCATCCGAGCGGTGGCTCGCTGGGTTTCGGCGAAGGGGTTGATGGCGTCGTCGACGAAGCTCGGGGCGGGAGTTAGGTGGTCGACCACGCCATGCACTGCAGTGCGAACCTTGGTCCATTCCGAGGAAATCGCTTCGATGACCGATCGGGCCCTGCGTGGTTTGGGCGCTGGTTTGTGGGGACGGGCTTGCACCGATCGCGATGCGGGGGCGAAGGCCTGGCCGCGAATCCGCGCTGCTGCCTGCACAGGGTCGGCGGGGCAATCGTCGATGCCTTGCACAAGCTCCAGTAAGAGGGAGTCGCTGGCACCCAACGCGTAGGTGTGAGGACGCTCGACGAAACACACGCCGAGCTTCTCGAGCCAGCCAATTGGGGCATCGGCACCGATGAGCAAGAAAGCCTGTTGATTTGGCAGTTGCTCGCTCTCGCCGTTTGCGAGCTTGATCGTGACCGTGCCTTCGTCGAAGGCGGTCGCGTTGCTCTCCATCAAGATGCGAATCTTGCCGGCGTCCGCATACTCTTGCACGCGCTTTTGGTTGGCAGGCTTGGCGCGCTTGAAGTTGCCCGAGCGATAGCTGAGGGTGGTCGAGGTGCAGCCAGCGTCAGAGAGAGACATGGCCGCCTCAAGGGCAGAGTCGCCACCGCCAACCACCAGCACGTGCTGACCAGCGAAGCTATCGGCGTCTTCCAGGATCGAGCTGACCTTGGGCAGGTTGGCGCCAGGCACGGCCAGAAGCCTTGGTTTGCCACGCAGACCAGTGGCAAGCACGACGCGACGGGCTCGATACGATGCCACCGTGGTGCGCACCTCAAAGATGCCATCGTCACCACGCTTGACCGACTCCACCGCCTCACCTTTGTTGATAGGCAGCTTCACATCGGCAAGTAGCGCTTCCCACGAAGCCAAGAGCTCTTCCTTGCTGGCATCGAAGACGGGCAGGAAGGACAGGTTGCGAGAATCGGCGGGCTCCGACATGAAGCTCTTGCCCTTGGGATAGCGCGACA
>JAHEAK010000911.1 GCA_024642805.1 Kofleriaceae bacterium
ACGGCCCATGAGAGGCACAGACACGCAAGCAGGGCGCGCAAGAGGCGAAGGGACTCAAAACGGCTCGGGGGAAGCATTGCCAGCACCCTACTCCGAAACGACCCCCGTCCCCATGGAATCGCAGCGCAGCCCTTGCTGACACGCACTGGCAAGGGGCAGCCGCGGCAAGGCCAACGCTTTCGCCAGCTTGCCGGAGGATGGCGGCCCGCAAATCGGCTCACGGCCTGGCCACGGGCCACAGCGAGCACCATAATGCGCCATGGCTGAGTTCGATCCGACGCCCCGCCTCGCAGAAGAGCTGGCACTTCCCGTTCATGGCGTGGCCGCTGTTGTGGCCCTGCTCGCCGAAGGCTGCACGGTGCCCTTCATCGCCCGCTACCGCAAAGAAGTCACCGGCGGTCTTGATGAGGTACAGATTCGCGCCATCGAGGAGCGACGCAGCTACCTCATCGAGCTCGAAGCACGTCGGAGCGCGATCTTGGAGGCGATCCAAGAGCAGGGAAAACTCACGAGCTCGCTGCGAGCCGAGATCGAGGCCGCGCAGACCAAGGCCGAGCTCGAAGACCTGTACCTGCCATACAAGAAGAAGCGGCGAACTCGGGCCATGATTGCTCGAGAGCGCGGTCTCGAGCCCTTGGCCGAGCGAATTCTCGAGCAGCCCGCGCAGGGTGCACCAACACGTGAGGCCGAGGCCTTCGTGGATCCTGGACGCGAGGTGGTAGACGTAGCCGCTGCCCTGGCCGGCGCGCGTGACATCGTCGCAGAAATCATCGCCGAGGATGCGCGCGTTCGCGCTGCTGCCCGTCACGAGTACGCCGAGCTGGGTATGCTGGTCTCTGGTCGCGCTCGCGGGCTCAGCGATGCGCCGACCAAGTTCGAGCAGTACTACGACTTTCACGAGAAGGTTAAGACGATTCCCTCGCACCGCTTTCTGGCGATTCGCCGAGGCGAGCAGGAGTCGGTCCTCAAGGCCAAGATCGAGGTCGACGAGCCGCGCCTGCAAGCACGCATCGAAGGACTGATGTCGGCGTCGCGATCATCGGCTTTCTACGGCGAGCTTGCCGAGGCTGTTGCCGATAGCTGCAAGCGTCTGATTGGTCCGAGTGTCGAGAGCGAAGTGCGCATCGAGCTCAAGATGCGCTCCGACGTCGCGGCCATCGAGGTCTTCGGAGAAAATCTCCGCAATCTGCTCTTGGCAGCGCCTCTAGGTGGCAAGGCGGTCATCGGAATTGATCCGGGCTTGCGCACGGGTTGCAAGTGCGTGGCCATTGACACGACGGGCAAGTATCTCGATACCGTCACGATCAACCTGGTCCGTGGCGACGACTCACGGGCAAAAAAGGACCTGCTCGCCCTCATCAGAATGTATCCCCCCGCCGCCATCGCGGTCGGCAACGGCACCGGTGGACGTGAAACCGAGAAGTTCGTACGTGGGCTGTGCAAGGAAGAGGGCCTGCACTCTATCGACGTCGTGGCCGTAAATGAAGCCGGCGCCAGTATCTATAGCGCTTCCGACATCGCACGACAGGAATTCCCCGATCTCGACCTGACGCTGCGCGGCGCGATTTCGATCGCGCGCAGGCTACAAGATCCGCTGGCCGAGCTGGTGAAGATCGAGCCAAAGGCCATCGGAGTCGGCCAGTATCAGCACGACGTGTACCAGCCGCTCTTGCAGCGCAAGCTGGGCGAGGTCATCGAGAGTTGCGTCAATCACGTGGGCGTGACCCTCAACACGGCCAGTGCCTCGCTGCTGGCCTACGTCGCCGGCATTGGAGCCAAGATGGCCGACAAGATCGTCGAACATCGCCAAGAGCACGGCGCGTTTCGTTCTCGCAAGCAGCTCTTGGAGGTCTCGGGCCTGGGCCCGCGAGCCTTTGAGCAGGCAGCTGGCTTCTTGCGCGTGCAAGACAGCGTCAACGCGCTCGATGCCTCGGCCGTGCACCCGGAGCGCTACGCGCTGGTCGAACGCATGGCCAGCGATCTGGGGGTTGCCCTGCCCGCTCTGGTTGGC
>JAHEAK010000259.1 GCA_024642805.1 Kofleriaceae bacterium
GTGAGGGCACGATCTTTCGAGTGACCCTGCCGCGCGGGGAGGGCGTGCCTGTCACGCATAACTCGCCGGGGGACACACTGATTTAGCGGCGTAAGATGCTGGAATAATAAGGAGTATTTGCCTGGCCGGACAGATTGCCCCAAAAACAGGGGCGCTTTCGGGTTTTTTTGCCAGAATGGCAGCACTTGCTTGCCGCGCTGTCAGGATGGCACGAAAGGCTCCGGGGCAAGTACCCTAGGTGTCTGAAATGTATTAGTTTTGCACAGGCCGGGAAGTGGCCCCTGGCTTGCGTTAGCAGAGTCTGAAGGTCTCTATGCATACCGCCTCGCACCAAGCTCCTCCCACAGCCAACTCCATGTCCAAAAGTTCAGAATGGTCCAACAGCGTCGTGCTCATCGTCGATGACGAGGCCGGCATTCTCGAATCGCTCTCGAAGATTTTTGCCCGCGAAGGACTCGAAGTGCTGACGGCGAGCAACGGCGCGGAGGGACTGGAAATCCTCAGGCGACAACGTATCAGCGTGCTGCTTACCGACCTGATGATGCCCAAGACCACTGGCATGGATCTACTCAAGGCCGCTCGCACCGTTTCGCCAGAGACCGAGGTCGTGCTGATGACGGCCCATGGCACGGTCGAGACCGCGGTCTCCGCGATGAAGGAAGGGGCTTACGACTTCGTCACCAAGCCACTCAAGCGCGCGCACGTGGTCCGCATCGTGCGCAACGCGCTCGAGAAGCAGAACTTGTTGGTCGAGAATCGGGCTCTTCGCGCCCAGCTCGAAGAGCGCAGGCAAAAGGACATCGTGGGCACCTCGCTGGCATGGCGACGCACCATGGACATCACCGTGCAAGCGGCCGCCTCCGAGGCTTCGGTGCTCTTGCTCGGCGAGTCGGGAACCGGCAAAGAGCTGTTGGCGAGGGCGCTCCACGAAAACAGCGCCCGCGCCAATCGACCGCTCATCCCGATCAACTGCGCGGCCATTCCCGAGTCGATCCTCGAGGCCGAGCTCTTTGGATATGAGAAGGGCGCCTTCACCGGCGCGACCACCAGCAGGGAAGGGCGCTTCGAAGCGGCCAATGGCGGCACGCTCTTTCTCGATGAAATCGGCGAGGTCAGCAGACACGTTCAAGTCAAGCTCCTGCGCGTCTTGCAAGAGGGCGAGATCGAGCGACTGGGCGGCGCCGGCAAGACTCGCAAGATCGACATTCGCCTGATCGCGGCCACCAACGTCGACCTGGCCCAGGCGGTGCGCAACGGCGACTTCCGCGAAGATTTGTACTACCGACTCAACGTGGTCCCGATCCACGTACCCCCCCTGCGGGACCGCTCTGACGACATCCCCTTGTTGGTGCAACACTTCACTCGCATCTACGCCAGCAAGAACGGCAAGAGCATCACGGGCTGTTCACGAGCAGCTCTCGATCTCCTCTGCGAGTACTCGTGGCCAGGCAACGTTCGCGAACTTGAAAACGCCATCGAGAGGTCGGTGGTGCTTACCCGCGAGAGCGTGATTGGCGAGGACGATCTGCCTCGTGAGATCCGAGATCACGCCGCGCTTGGCAACAGCTCGCGCAGCTTGAGTTTCACCATCGGGACGCCTCTGGACGAGATCGAAATGCGGGTGATTCGCGAGACGCTGCGCCAGACCCGCGGTGACAAGCGATTGGCCGCCAAGTTACTGGGAATCGCAACACGGACCATATACCGTCGCCTGGAAGCACAGGGCGAGCAGTCTGCAGATGGCGATGAAGAGGCCACAAGTTAGGACTCGGTCGTATCGTCATGGAACAGTACATCAAAAAATATTTCGGACTTCTGCCCGTCCTTGTCGTGGCCCTTTGCGCGTACTTTGGCGCCAAGGCCGCCAATCACATCTTGGAGTCCAAGGCCCTCGGCGACTCGGCGAAGCTCGGCAAGGCTGAGCGGGTCGTGGCAAGGCCTGCCAAGACCACCGAGAAGCGCAGCAAGCTTGGCGAGCCCATCGCGACTCGCAACATGTTTTGCTCGAGCTGTCTGCCCCCCGAGCCAGAGGTGGAGGACACGACCGTCGTCGATTCCAACAGCCCACCTCCGACCTCGCTTCCGCTGCGCCTTCTGGCCACCAACGTCTCGAGCGAGGCCGCCTACTCCTTTGCCACCATCCAGAACACCTCGAGCAATCGCGAGGGTGCCTACAGCATCGCGCAAATCATTCCCGACGGCGGTCCCGTTGTGCGCATCAGCGCCAAGTTCGTCGACTTCGAGAATCCCAAGAGCAAGCGCGTAGAGCGCCTGAGCCTGCTTTCGGAGCGCGCGCCGCCACCAGCCAAAGTGGCCAGCACCAGCAAGGATAGCGACTCCAGCGAGAAGCCTAAAGACGACCTCATGGCGATGGTCGAAGAGGGCGTCAACAAGATTTCCGATACCGAGTTCGAGATCGACAAGAAGGTCGTCGACAAGGTGCTCGAGAATCCCATGTCAGTGGCGAGAGGAGCTCGAATCGTGCCGTCCATCAAGAACGGCAAGAACAACGGCTTCAAGCTCTACGCGATTCGCCCAAGCTCGGTCTACGCCAAGCTGGGTCTCATGAATGGCGACACCATCCACTCCATCAACGGCTTTGACCTCACCTCGCCAGACAAGGCGCTTGAGGTCTACACCAAGGTGCGCGAAGCCACCTCTCTGTCGGTCACTGCCACTCGCCGTGGCAAGCCCGTGACTCTCAACTACAGCATCAAGTGATCAATCTGATGATGAAACGAACCCATATCGTAGTCCTCCTCGTCCTCGCCTGCGGGTTCATCCTGCCGTCGCGCGCTCATGCGCAGGAGGGAACCAAGGACCCAGCCCTGGAGGAGAGCCTCTACGACTGCCCGGAGAAGGCCCGTAAAGGCAAGTACGTCGTCAGTCTCAAGCCCGAGACCAGTCTCGATGATCTCATCAAGTGGGCCATGACCTTCCACTGCAAAAACTTCGTCTACTCCTCGGAGATAGGCAAGCGCAGCTCGAAGGTGACGATCATGACGCCGAACAACATGAGCGCCCAAGAGGCCTGGCGTGTGTTCCTGGTCGCCCTGCAGAGCATGAACTTGACCGTCGTGCCCAAGGGCAACGTTCTCGAGCTCGTCGAGACCAGCAAAGCCAAGTCCGATTCGCTGCCCATCTTCACGCAAGGACGCGCGCCCAATACCTCGCAACTGGTGCGAGTGGTCCTGCGCCCGGAGTTTCTCTCGGTGGACGACCTTGCCAAGATTCTAGAGGAGCTCAAGAGCAGCAACGGCCAGGTCACCGCGATTCCCAAGGCTGGGATTGTCATGGTCACCGATCTTGGCACCAACGTCGGCAAGATGGCCGACCTGATGCTCACCGTGGATCAGCCCGTGACCGGCGAGAGCCTGTACATGATCCGCGTGCAGTACGCGGATGCCACGGAGCTTGCCACCAAGCTCACCGAAATCCTCGGTGACAAAGAGGCGCCAAACGTGACCGCCTCTTCCAACACCGGCAAACGACCCACCAAGGGGCGCAAGGAAGACGTGAGCCGCAGTGGCGTGAACACGATTGGCAGCTCCGAGGTCGAAGCCGCGGTGCCTTCGAAGATCATCGCCGATGAGCGCATCAATAGCCTGATTCTGCTCGGCAGCGAAGCCGCCTACCTGCGCGTCAAAGCCTTGGTCAAGCGTCTGGACGTCGGCATCGATGTCGAAGGGGCAGGGCGCATCCACGTGTATCGCCTCGAGCACTCCAAGGCCGAGGAGATGAGCGCCACCCTCACCGCCGTCATCAACGGAATTCAGCAGCCAGCCGCTGGTGCCGGCCCGACTCGACGGGGCGCGTCTCCTGCGCGTCCCACCGCCGAAGGTGACTCGGCGGCAGCTTTCGAGGGGCAAGTGCGCATCACCCACGACCAGCCGACCAACTCGATCGTCGCAGTGGCCTCGGTCAAGGACTTCCTCGCCCTGCGAGAGGTCATTCGCAAGCTCGACGTACCAAGGCCGCAGGTCTACATCGAGGCCAACATCGTCGAGATTGGCGTCAACAACAGCATGCAGTTCGGTTCCTCGTGGCACGGCGGCGCGCCCTTTGGTGATGGCAGCCTGGTGCTCGGTGGTGTGCAGCACACCGAGCTCAGCTCCCTCAACGTGGCAACCCTGGCGTCGAGCACGGGCCTTTTGGGTGGCGCACTCGGGCCCCTGCTCGACAACGCCGAGCAACTTCTCGGTCAGAGCATTCCGTCCTTTGGCGTGCTCTTCAACGCGCTGGCCAACAGCAGCAATGTCAACGTGCTCAGCACGCCGCACATCCTCACCACGGATAACGAGGAAGCGGAGATCAGTGTGGGCGAGAACATTCCCTACCAAAGCTCGGTCGGTCTGGCGACGGGCGCCAATCCCTTCGCCGCCGCCACGCAGTCCATTCAGCGCCAGGACGTGGCTCTTACCCTCAAGATCACTCCTCACATCAACGCCTCCGAGATGGTTCGCCTCGAGATCGATCTTGAGATTTCCGACATCGCCTCCAAGGACTTTGAAGGTCTTGGACCCTCGTGGGCCAAGCGCACCATCAAGGACACGGTCGTGGTTCGCGACCAGCAGGCGGTCGTCATCGGCGGCCTGATGTCAGACAAGAAGATTTCCAGCGAGTCGAAGATTCCCCTTCTGGGCGACATCCCGGTCATCGGATCGCTGCTCTTCAAATACCAGGTCAATAGCACTGAGAAACGCAACTTGCTGGTTGTGCTCACCCCCCACATCGTGCACGACCAGATGGACATCGAGCGCCTGGTCGAGAAGCGCACGCGTGAGCAGCGTGAATTCGTCCAGACCTTTGCCTCCTTCGACAAGCTGCGCTATCGCACGGATATCGACTACCGACGCAAGCGGGGCGTCCTCGAGGAAATCAATCGCACCGTCGAGGCCTCGGAGCGTGAGGCGCAGATTCTGCTCGAGCTCGAGTCCAACAAGGTGCGCGTGCCCGATGGCGCGGTTCTCTACTTCGACAGCAACGAGGACTCTGGCGAAGGCTCGGATAGTAACGATGGGGCCGAGTCTGACGCCGGATCGAACGGCCAGGGAGACCAATAGCTCATGTACGACAACGCAGCGGCGCCAGACGTGGCACAGCTGATTGGCGAGATTCTGGTCTCGAATGAGGGCCTGTCGCAGCAGCACCTCAACCACGCCCTGGCCAAGCAGGCCGAGGAGGGTGGGCTCATTGGTAAAATTCTGGTTGGCATGCAGGCCATCAACGAGGTCCAGCTAACTCGGGCCTTGAGCGTGCAATACGGCGAGGAATTCGTTCTCAAGCTGCCAAGCGCCGACGAAGTGCCCGAGGGGTTGATTCAAAACATACCCATTGGCTTCGCCAAACAGCACTGTGTCGTGCCCTTCGCCGCCAACGAGGACCTCGGCGTCCTCGTTGCCATGAGCGACCCACTTGCTGTCGATGTGCTCGATGATGTGGGCGTGATGATCGGCAAGCCGGTGGACGTTGTGCTCGCACCGCCGAGCGTAATTCTCGATCTCATCAACAAGCTCTACGGCAAGCTGCGTGAGGGTGCCGACCTCAACAAGGGTGGTGGCGACGAGGAGGATGAGTTTGGCGATTCCGAGGAGCTCGTCGATATCCTCGACCTCACCGACGAGGCACCGATCATTCGCTGGGTGAACTCTTTGCTCTTCCAGGCCGTCAAAGAGCGCGCCTCGGATATTCACATTGAGCCAGGCGAGCGCGACGTCAAGGTCCGCTATCGCGTGGACGGCGCCCTCCGCGAGTCCAAGTCGGCACCCAAGCAGTTTCTCTCGCCCATCATGGCCCGTGTGAAGATCATGTCGGGCCTGAACATCGCCGAGAAGCGCTTGCCGCAAGATGGTCGCATTCGGCGAAAGATTGCCGGTAAAGACATCGATATGCGTGTTGCCACCGTGCCGACCGCTTCCGGCGAGCGCGTGACCATCCGCCTTCTCGATCGTTCGTCGGTGCTCCTCGGGCTCGGCGATATCGGCATGCGCGGTGAGACCCTCACCCTGATTCGGGACATCATTCAGCGGCCACACGGCATCATGCTGGTGACGGGACCGACCGGTTCGGGTAAGACGACGACCCTCTACGCCTGCTTGTCGGAGATCAACGCCCCCGATCTCAACATCCTAACAATCGAGGATCCTGTCGAGTATCAACTCGACGGCATCTCGCAGACACAGGTGCAGTCCAAGATCAATCTGACCTTTGCCTCGGGGCTACGTTCCTTCTTGCGCCACGACCCCGACGTCATCATGGTCGGCGAGATTCGAGATGTGGAGACGGCGGAGATTGCCATCACCGCCTCGCTCACTGGTCACTTCGTGCTCTCGACGATCCACACCAACGACGCCGCCGGCGCGGTGACTCGACTCATCGACATGGGTATCGAGCCCTTCCTGGTCGCGTCCTCGATGGTTGGATTGATGGCGCAGCGCCTGGTGCGCAGGCCCTGCATCGATTGTGCAGAACCCGTGAGTCCGACGATCGAAGTCGTTCGGCAGCTAGGCCTCGATCCCGATCGCTTCTACTCTGGTGGCTATCCGGCCCTGGACGTGCCCGGTGCTCGCGACCTGCCTGTGGGCACCTTTCTGGCTGCGCGCGGCTGCCCGATGTGCACGGGCATGGGCTATCGCGGCCGAACCGGTATCTACGAGATGCTGAT
Organism: Kofleriaceae bacterium; assembly: GCA_024642805.1. Classification (GTDB taxonomy): domain Bacteria; phylum Myxococcota_A; class Polyangia; order Haliangiales; family Haliangiaceae; genus NORP324. The sequence goes on from JAHEAK010000259.1 coordinate 6,665, forward strand.
GGTGGACGACCCGATCCGTCAACTGACCCTTGCCAAGGCCGATGCCTCTCGCCTGCGCGCCTCGGCGGTCGAGCGTGGCATGAGCACGCTGCGCATGGACGGAGCGCTCAAAGCGATGGCGGGTCTAACGACGGCTGAAGAAGTTCTCTTGAGTACCGCGGAGAACGAAAGCGCGTGACCCTTTACGCGTACAAAGGCATTGCCAAGAACGGCAAGAACATCAGCGGTGTCAAGGACGCGGACTCCCCCAAGGCCTTGCGCCAGCTCTTGCGTGGCGATGGCATCACCGTCACCAGCAGCAGCATCGCCAAGGGCAAATCGACGGCCAAGGCCGGTGGCAAGGGCCTCAGCAAAGAGGTCGACTTTGCCGATTACTTCAACCGGGTCAAGCGCGTCGAGGTCCAGGCCTTTGCTCGTCAGCTGGCAACCATGCTCAGCGCCGGTATTCCGCTTGCCGAGGGCCTTGGCGCGCTCTTCGAGCAAACCGAGGGCGAGAAGTTCAAACACATGGTCGGTGAGATTCGCACCGATGTGAACGAAGGTGCCTCGCTGGCCGACTCCATGGCCAAA
>JAHEAK010000260.1 GCA_024642805.1 Kofleriaceae bacterium
GATGTGGGCCATGGACCAGCGATGACCGGCCTCGTCGTAGTTGATGACGCCTTCAACCAGAAAGTCGCGGCCGCTGAACTGCACGATGTCGTCGACCCGAAGCTCACCAAAGCCGCGCTCGACCAGCTCATCCGAGCGGCCCGTGCCGAGCTGTTTGGGCGCGGGACCGCTCAGCTCATGGCGCTTGCGAGCGGCTACCAAGAGGGCGCCGCCGACCGTGGTAGCCGCGCCTGCCACGATGAGGGCTGCGATGATGAGCGCGCTAAACACGTCGCCGAACTGTGACCACTCGGCTGGCAAGATTCAAGGCCATCGCGGCTGATGCCGGCGGGTGGCGCGCCCGGAGACCTTGAGGCCAGGGGCCGGGGCAAAGTGAATCGGCTACAGGCCGGCAGTCTGCCTTGTCCCTTGCATGTTCTGGCGAATTTCGGTGTCGTCACCCCAGATGCGCAATCAACTCCTCTGTGCCCTAAGCCTCGCCCTTGCCGCCACTGCCTGCGGGCCGGATGCCAAGCCCAAGACCAGTGCGCCGCAGCCGGTTGCCGCTGCAAGCCATTCCTTGCGTCTGGACAATCCCATCGTCGTTCCGACCACATACGGAATAACTCTTAGTCTAGATCCGAAGCTGCCCAACTTCGCGGGAGCCGTCGAGATTGCCCTGGATGTTCGCACCGCCGCACGCGACTTCTACCTCAACGGTCATGGCTTGACGGTGCAGAGCGCGGTTCTCGACGCCGGCGGTCAGCGCTTTGAGCTACAGACCCGCGCGGAGGACGAGGAGTGGTTGCACTTCCAATCGGAACAGGTCTTTCCGGCCGGCCCCGCGATCCTCTATGTGCAGTACACGGGTGTGCTCGATGATCAGAGCTCGTACGGCGTCTTTCGCCAGCAGGCAGATGACAGTTGGTATGTGTTCACACAGTTTGAATCCAACGGCGCGCGTCGCGCCTTCCCCTGTTTCGACCAGCCGGATCTGAAGGTTCCATTTCAAGTGACCCTGCAGGTGCCAGAGGGGCTCGTCGCACTCAACAACGCGCCCGAGGCGTCGCGCACGCCCATGGCCGGTGGCATGGTCTCCGTGCAGTTTGCGGCCAGCAAGCCCTTGCCCTCCTACCTGGTGGCCTTCGCCGTCGGTCCCTTCGATATGGTCGAGGTCGGCATGACGCGCTCGCAGGTGCCGGTTCGAGTGGCTGCGCCCAAAGGTCGTGGCGGCGAGACCGCCTGGGTCAAAGAGTCGACGCTGACCATCCTGGCCTTGCTCGAGGACTACGTCGGTTCTGGCTACCCCTACGCCAAGCTCGATCTGGTTTCGATTCCGGCGACCGGCAGCTTTGGAGCCATGGAGAACCCCGGTCTCATCACCTACACCGAGACCCTGCTGCTCTCCAAGGACAACAGTCTGGAGTTTCGCCAGGAGTACGCCAGCGTCGGCGCGCACGAGATGGCGCACCAGTGGTTTGGCGACCTGGTCACCAACGCATGGTGGGACGACATCTGGCTCAATGAATCCTTCGCGACCTGGATGGCAGCCAAGACCATGGCCAAGTTCAAGCCCGAGTGGCGGGCCGAGAGTGGCTGGATCGATCAGCGCGAACGAGCGATGGGCGCAGACCGCCTGGCCAGCGCTCGGGTCATTCGCCAACCCATCGTCGTCGAGGATGACATCGAGGCTGCTTTCGACGGCATCACCTACGCCAAAGGCGCATCGGTGCTAGCCATGTTCGAAGCCTGGCTCGGCGAGCCGGTCTTTCAAAAAGGCATCCAGTTCTATCTGCGCAGCAAGGCCTGGCAGGCCTCGACGGCGACCGACTTTGTGGGCGCGATGGATCAGGGTACGGGCCAGAGCATGTCGACGGCCTTCAGTACTTTTCTCAACACCCCGGGTACGCCACTTGTCAGCTTTGTCCTCGAGTGCAAAGCTGATGCAGCGCCAACGCTTACCATGAGCCAGAGCCGCTACCTTCCCCTTGGCTCGCGCGCCGATGCCAACCAGCAGTATCAAGTTCCGGTGTGTGTGCGCTTTCCCGGTCAAGGGGCAGCGGTGCGCCAGTGCACGCTCTTGAGCGCGACGAGCCAGTCCTTGGTCCTCGATCAGGCTGACGCCTGTCCCGCCTGGGTCATCCCCAATGCGGGTGGCAGCGGCTACTACCGCTCGCAACTGAGCGACGCGATGTGGACCAGCCTCTTTGCTGGTGCTCCGCTCAGCAGTGCCGAGCTGCTCGTTCTCGCCAAGGACTTGCGCGCGCTGGTTTGGGCCGGGCGTGCCCCCATCGAGCGCATGCTGGCACTGGTACCAATCATGGCCAGCAGTCGCGATGACGCCGTCGTCGCCGAGGCCGCTGAGCTCGCCAATCTGGGCGCCTTGGTGGGCACGGCCGATCGCGCGCGCTACGCCAAGTGGCTCGCCAAACATTTTGGCAAGCGCGCCCGCAGCCTGGGCTGGACCGCCAAGCCAGAGGAGCTGCCCGAGCGCAAACAACTGCGGGCCGAGCTCCTCTCGCTGATGATCTTCGAAGGCGAAGATCAAAGCCTGCGCGCCGCTGGCGTGGGTATCGCCGAGCGCTGGTTCAAGGATTCGAGCAAGGTCGATGCCGACCTGGCAGGCCTGGCTCTGCAGGTCATGGCCTGGCGCGGCGACGAGGCGATCTTCGATCGCTACCTCACGGAGATCAAAGCCACCTCGGATCGCAGCCGTCGATCGCTCTTGCTCGAGGGGCTTGGTGCGGCTTCCAAGCCCGAGCTGGCCAGTCGCGCCCTTGGCATCATGCTCGATGAGGAGATCGGCGTGCGCGAGAGTCAACGCACGCTGGCAGGCCTGGCCGATACTCGCGAGAGTCGCGCGCTGGCCTTTGAATTCCTGCTCTCGAACTTCGACGCCCTGCAGGCTCGCTACGGCGAAGAGATGGGTTCGCGCCTGGCGCGGGTCGTGGGAGCGCAGTGCGAGGAATCGCAACGCGCCGCCGTGCAGAGCATCCTCAGCGACAAGATCGCCAAGATGGACGGTGGGGCGCACGCAGCCAAGCAAGCGCAAGAATCCTTCGATCTGTGCGTAGCTGCGCGTCAGGCTCTGACTCTGCCCGCAGCGCTCTAGCTGCACATGTAGCAACAACTTTGCTCGCGGCGTCTAGCGCAGACGCCGCGCTAGGACTCGGCGGGCTCGGTGCGCAGCGCGCGATCGAGTCGCCATGTGGCCAAGGCCGCCAAGAGCGGGCCTGGTGCCAGCATGAGCAGGGTCCAGCGCCAACCCAGGTGTTGGGCAAGGGCGGGCAAGAGCTGAATCGACACGATGGTGATGGCAAAGCCAACGCCGTTCTGAATCGTCAAGGCGGTGCCTATGTACGGGCGTGGACAGGTCTGTGCCGCCAGCGCAGAGAACTGGGGCGAGTCAGCCACCACCGCCATGCCCCACAGCAAGACGAAAGCAACCAGAAGTGGCGTCGGCAGCGAAAAGGCCAGTCCACTGAGCAGACACGCACTGCCACTGACGAGTAGCGCGATCAGGGCCACGCGCGCTGGCCCGATCCGACGACTAAGAATTCCACCTAGAACGCATCCGGGAGCCCCAATGGCAATGGCGGCGAAGGCCAGGGCGCTCGGGCCGATGAGGCCGTGGGCATGGGGCATGGCGCGCAGCAGATAGCTGCCGAGTAGGGCCCAGAAGGCATAGAGCTCCCACATGTGCCCGAAGTAGCCGAGAGCGGCCAGACGAAAGCGCCGCTCGCGAAAGATCTTGAAGATCATCCGGGCGTCGAAGGCCGCGCGCGCTGGCATGTGCGGACCATCCCTGACGGTGACGGCAACGATCGCGGCGCCGGCGCCTGCGGCCAAGGAGGCCATGGCCACAGACTCGCGCCAGGGCAGGTGGGAGCCACTGGCGCGCAAGAGAAAGGGCAGCGAGGTACCGAGGGTGAGAGCGCCGACCATGACGCTCAAGCCCAGACCAAGGCCGGTGCGAAACCACGAGGCGACGATCTTCATGCCCACGGGATACACGCCGGCGAGCGTCACTCCGGTGGCGAAGCGAAAGGCAACCCCTGACCAAAGACCCTGGCTGAGAAAGGCAAAGGCCAGGTTGCAACCCGCGCACAAGAGCGCCGAGCACACAAAGACCCAACGCGGCGAATAGCGATCCGAGAGATTAGCGATCGCAAAGAGCAGCGTTCCGGAGATGAAACCCAGCTGCGTGCTAGTGGTGAGCCATGCCGCCTGCGCCGCGTCGAGTTGCCACAGTTCAGCAAGTGAGGGAACGACGGCGCTGCCAGCCAGCCAGGGCGCCGTGGCCAGCAAGACGGACAGGCTCAGCAGCGCCAGGTTCCGTCGTGCCGAGGACATGCCTCATTCTACGCCTCTTCGGCCGTCCAGCGTTTCACGAGGCATCCGCTGGGCTGGCAATCTTGCCGCGCCAGCTGATAGGCGCGGCGGTGCTGCATGGTCAGACGCAGGTCGGCAGCGGCGTTGAGGATGAGGCGGCTCTCGCCCATTTCCCAAGGCCTGCGATAGGCGTCGGCAATGGCATCGACTTCGCGAAAGTAGGCCCGGGCCGACTCGCTATCGAAGTGACGGCGCACCAGGCGATTGACGCGTCCCTGTATCAGATCCCATTGCTCGAGCGGCGGGTGCTGGTCTTGCGATCCGGAGAAGGCCTGCCAACAGCCGGCGATGTCCTCGTCGAAGCGAAGATGCTTGGGCAGTGCCAAGACCATGGCGCGCACGGCCTCGGGGAAGCGCGCCACGGAGGTGACAATGTCGCGACCGACTTCCTGCTCGGGCAGGCGTATCTCGACCACGCGCGGTTTTATCTGCGTGCTGCAACCATCGTGATGGAAGTACTCAGCCTGGCTTAGTCGACCGAAGCTCGACTTGCCGCGCACTCTGCGATAGCTGGGCGCGTCGCTGCGCAGCTTCTTGCACACGACCAGACCCTCGTCCTCGACCAGCCGCAAGAAGCGTTCGCGCAATCCGGGTGACAAGAGGCTTTCGTGAAGATAGTCGGCGGGACCATCTTGGGGCGGGCCTTCGATGACCAGGCCAAAGGCATGGGGCCGCGAGATAGGCAAGCACAAACCACCCAGCTGCAAGTACTGCTCGGTCAACGCGAGCGTCGAATCGTCTACAAGCATTCTCACCTCGCCGCGCGCCAGCTCGTGCCGACGCGTCCGCACACTCAGACTTTTTCTATAGGGCCTTTGGAAACTCGCTGATGAAGGCGCTGATGCCGGCCATATTCTGACCGCCGCCCTGGGCAAGGTGCGGCTTGCCACCACCGCGACCATCGACGAGCGGGGCGACCTTGGCCATGATCTTGTTGGCGTTGAGGGTCTTGGACAGGGCTTTGTCGACGGCGACGACGATGCGCGCCTTACCCTCGTCCTCGCCCACCAGGCCAACCACGCCGCCGATCTTCTCAGCCAGGCGCTCGGCCGTCTGGCAGATGGTCTGGGCGTCGCCGTCGAGGCGGGCGACCACGTACTTGGTGCCCGACTCGCTGGTCTTGGCCTGGTAGCTAATCTCGGCGACCGGCGCCGCTGCTTTGGGCTTGGCCTTTTTGGCGGTCAGCGCTTCCAGTCGCTCGGGAATGTCATCGATCTTGGTCTTGAGCTTGAGCGCGATGGCGCCGAGCATCTGACTTTGCGCCATGGTGTATTCCAGCGCACCGCGGCCGCTGAGAGCGACGATGCGGCGCACACCACTGGCGACGCTGCCTTCAGAGACGATGCGGAACAGGCCGATGTCGCCTGTGCGTCCCACGTGGGTGCCGCCACACAGCTCGGTGGAGACCTCGCCGAACTTGACCATGCGCACGCGCTCGCCATAGGTGTCGCCAAAGAAGGCCAGGGCACCCTTGGACACCGCGTCGTCGTAGCTGGTCTCGAGGGTCAGGCGCTCGACGTTCTGGCGAATGTGCAGGTTGACCCTGCGCTCGATCTCCACCAGCTCTTCGGGGCTCACGCGTTGCGGATGATCGAAGTCAAAGCGCAGGCGCTCGCTATCCACTTGCGAACCGGCTTGCTTGACGTGATCGCCGAGCACCTCGCGCAAGACCGCGTGCATGATGTGCGTGGCAGAGTGATTGTTCATCGAGTCGCGACGCGTGCTCTCGTCGACGCTCAGGTGCAGCTCGTCGCCAACGGCGATCTTGCCGCTCAGCACCTTGCAGCGATGGACGCGGAAGCGACCGACCATCTTCTGACAGTCGAGAACCTCGAGTTCGCCGTGCGGGCCCTTGATGCGACCAACGTCGCCTGCCTGACCGCCGCTCTCGGCGTAGAAGGGCGTGCTGGTGCACAGGAGCTCGACCATGTCGCCCGCTTTTGCGGAGCTCACCGACTCGCCGCGCAGCAGCAGGGCTTGCGTCTTGCCCTGGCCGACCATGCTCTCGTAGCCGACGAACTCGGAATCCGCAGCACTGTCGGGCAGATTGCGATAGGGGGCATCGTCCTGCGGCCAGGGACTGTCCTCGCCCTCGCTCTTCTTGCCGGTGCCGCGAGAAATCTTCTGATGCTCGGCGAAGGCCTCGTCGTAGCTGGCTTCGTCCGTGCTGCCGCCCTTCTCGACAACCACGTCGCGAATGATGTCGAAGGGCAGGCCGTAGCTCTGGAAGAGATCGAAGGCGTCCTTGCCGGAGACCACGGGAGCATCACCGGTACAGAGTTGTTCTAATTTGTCGAGGCCACGGTTGAGGGTGCGCTCGAACTCGCGCTTCTCGCTGGCGAAGGCCTCGAGGATGGCTTTGCGATTGTCGCCCAGGTGCGGGTAGAACTCGCTCATCTGCTCGACGATGCCATTGATGAGCCCGGCGTAATCGAAGTTGGGCAGGCCGGCGCGTGTGGTCACGGCGATGCATTTGCGCAACAGCCGGCGCGGAATGTAGTTGCGACCATCGTTGCCGGGCTTGACGCCCTCGGCCAGGATGAAGGTACCTGCACGCAGGTGATCCGTGATCATGCGGCAGTCGCGCACGCGGCTCTTGCTGCCCAGTCGCTCGGCGATGCCATCCATGGTTGGCTTCATGAGATCGGTCTCGTAGACCGTGTCCAGGCCGTTCAAGATCATGGTCATGCGCTCGAGGCCAGATCCGGTGTCGACGCTGTTGAAGGGCAGGGGATCGAGAGTGCCGTCGGCGCGCTTGTCGTACTGCATGAACACGCCGGCGTTCCAGATCTCGATGTAGCGGCTGGATGTGTCGAACTCGCCGCTCCCTGGCACGTAGGCGGCGCCATAGGCATCGC
>JAHEAK010000261.1 GCA_024642805.1 Kofleriaceae bacterium
CATGATGGTCGCCGCCTTTGGCTTCCGCAAACGCCTGGGCGTAGCTCTGTAGCCATCGGGCCGTTACTGGGTCACAGGCTCGACGAGGGTGGCCTGCACAGTTCCGAGCGTGCAGGCCATACCGTTGCACTTGGCCATGTAGCCAGAGAGCGTGTCTTGATCGACGACAGCACACAGATTCACGGCCAGGGCCGTGCTGTTGTAGGTGCGATGCAAGAAGAGGTTGTTGGCATCGACCAGCATCTGATCGGCAGGAATGAGATCGAGTCTGCCCTGCAGGCCGGTGTCGCCTACGATAAAGTAGGAATCAAACTCTGTGCTGCCGTCATCGGGGACGTTATGCCACTTCCCAAGGTAGGCGAAGTTTTCGAGACTGTCGTTGTTGTCGCAGGCCTCGCGGGGAAAGTCCTCGACCCTTGCATAGCTCTTTGGGCCTGCGTCCACCTGCACGCTGGCGCCATCGGCGGCCTGCCGGGCATCGAGAGCGGGGCGCGCGTTATCGGAGCACCCGGCCCATGCGAGCACGGCCAGCAGGCCAAGGAGTTTCACCGGTGGCAATGCTATGCCTTGCGCTGTCGGTACAGGGCGGGGTCGACGACGCTCGCCATCTTGCCTTTGTCGAGATCGGCCGACATGAACTTGGCGATGCGCTCGATCTGGGCCTCCGAGTCGCTGTGCATGCGATTGTAGCTCACGAAGAGGGTGTCGACGTGGCTCGACTTGCGCATCCAGCCCTCGACCTCTTCGACGTGCGCCGCAAAGGTCGACTTCATGTTCTCGTCGGCGGCTCCGTCCTCTTCTTCGCGGTTGACCAGCATCTTTTGCTGAGACGAGAGAACCTCATCGAGGTTGCGCCGCATGAAGACAATCTTGTAGTGCTCGGTGTCAGGCAGGTCCATCAGCAGCTGCGAGATGACCTTGACGACTTTGCCACGAGCCTTAGGGACCCAGCTTGGATCCTGCTTGGTGCGCTTGACGGCCTCGAGCTCGTAGTAGCCCTTGGGGTTGTCGTCATCGGCGCTGCGAATGCCATCCGTTACGGGCTCCAGGCCGCCGGCCTCGAGCATTTTCATCATCATGGAAGTACCGGAGCGGGGCAAACCCGAGACGATATAAATCGGCGCTGACATGGCCTAGAGATAACACAGAAGGCCGCACGATTGCTTCTTTTGCCTCGTGCGGCGCTCTGCGCGGCCCCAAAATGGCTAGCGAGCGCTAGCCGATCTTGATCTTGCGGGCCTGAATTTCTTGCTTCTTGGCGATGGAGACCGTGAGTACGCCGTGCTCGAGCTTGGCTTCGATCTTGTCGGCGTCGGCGTTCTTGGGCAAGCGCAGCCTGCGGGTGAACTCGCCGTGCACGCGCTCGCGAAGCATGAATTGGCTGCCCTCGCTCAGGGCCTCTTCGGCGCGCTTGCCTTGCACTTGCAGGACGCCCTCGTGGACCGTGATGTCAAGGTCGCTCTCGGAGACGCCGGGCAAGTCACCGCGCAGTTGGTAGCCCTCGGCGGTTTCGATGAAGTCAAAGCGAGCGCTCTCGCGGGCAACAGCTCGGGCGGCGCTAGGTGGCGCAAAGGAAAAGAGGTCGCGCGCCAGGTTGCTGAAAGGGTCGGTAGATTGTGAATTATTGAGTCTGGTGAGTCCGTACATGATGTTCTCCTGGTTTTGGGGCCAGTGGCCGTTCGCCCATAGAAGTAAGCATCGCTGTCCAGCTCGCAAGGTCTTGACACTTTTTCGATCGTGCTCAGAGCGTCGCAAAAAATCCGTACCGGGCTCGCTAGGACTTAGGCAACCAGGGCCTGTGAGGATTCGAAGGCCTGACGCAATGCATCGAGTGCGGCCGCATGGCTGCGACAGGCCCACGACTTGGACTTGCCGAGGGCACCGCCAGCGTCTTTGAGGCTCTGGTCGGCAAAGTAGTGTTGCTCGAGCATGTGTCGGTGATCGCTGCTCAGGCACTGCATGGCGCGACCCAGCACTTGATACTGCTGGCGTTGCGAGAGCTTCTCTTCAGGGCTCGACTCGTCTTCGTTGGCGATCAATTCCTCATTGAGGGAGCTGCGATAAATAGCAGTATGGTCCCCAGCGGCAGCGGCGCAGCGATAACCACTGCGAGTGAGCGGGGCGATCTTGCCGATGTTGTCGAGCATCGAACCGCGAATGCGATAGTAGGCGTAGGTCTTGAGGGTGGCCTCGCCGCCTTCCTGATAGCGATCGATGGCTTCGAGAAGACCGGTCACGCCCCAGGCAACGAGCTCATCCATTTCGATCTTGCCGCGGATGTCACGCGACACGCGCTTGGCGATGCGCTCGACGAATGGCAAGAGCTCCTGGACCTGGGCGTCACGGCGGGCGCGGGCGCGACGGGCCTGGCCACACAGGCCCGCCGAGCGAGGGCGGCGCGAAGAGCGTGAAGGAACAAGTGCGGAGGTGGTTGTCGAAGCGTTCATGCCCGCCTGTAGAGCAGGCGGCGTACCAGGGCGGACGACAACTCAAGAGGCGGAAATTACTAACAAAATACTCTGTCCCCTGGATCCGATTTCGGCGGCCAGCCTGTACCACCCATGTTCCAGGTCGTACCCGGGTGTTCCACCTGTTCCAGGGTCAGGTAAGTTCGACGCATGCCGCCGTCAGGAACCTTGTCGTATGCCGGCGGCAGCGATTCGGTGCTCGGCACCTTTCGCGCGCCCTACCTGGTTCGGCTGACCACCGCGGATCATCCACTCACCTCCAGCGCACGACTCTCACTCGCCGAAGTCCGCCGCGTCGCCCTCGGCCGCGGTGAGAGCTTCCAGCACCTTCGCGATCATGATGGCAGCACGGCCCAGCTGCGCATCAAGGTGCCCGACAGCTGGATGTCGAGTCGTCACCTCGAACTGAACGAAGAATCCGGTCAGTGGTCGATGCTCGATTGCGACTCCAAGAACGGCAGCTTCTTGAATGGCAAGCGCTGTAGCGGCGCTCCACTTCGCGACGGCGACGTCATTCATACCGGCAACACCAGCTTTCTGTTTCGCAGCGAAGCCGAGCGCTCGCATCTCGATCCCGCCGATGTCGATGCCGCCGAGCTGCGCTCCTTGCCCCTGGCCGCCCAGACCCTGTCAACGGCCCACGCGCGCACCATGGCCGACATGGCCAAAGTGGCAAGCTCCATGGTGTCGATCATTCTCGAGGGCGAGACCGGCACCGGCAAAGAGGTGAGCGCGCGTTATGTGCACAGCTGCTCGCGGCGCAGCGGAGCGCTGGTAGCCGTCAACTGCGGTGCGCTGCCAGCCACCCTGGTCGAGAGCGAGCTCTTCGGCCACCGCAAGGGGGCATTCTCGGGCGCGGTGAGCGATCGCATAGGTTTGGTTCAGGCCGCTGATGGCGGCACGCTCTTCCTGGACGAAGTGGCCGAGCTACCTCTGGAAGCGCAAGTGAAGCTCTTGCGGGTCTTGCAGGAGCGCGAGGTGGTGCCGGTCGGAGCCACCAGGGCGATTCCCGTGGATCTGCGGATCATCTGCGCGACGCATGCCGACCTCGAGGCGCGCGTGGCCGAGGGCTCGTTCCGCGCCGACCTCTATGCCCGACTGGCGGGTCTGAAGTTCAGGCTGCCCAGCCTTCGCGAGCGACGCGAGGACCTTGGTATCTTGACGGCGGCTCTCCTGCAGCGCTCGGCCAACAGCGAGCGCGTGCGCTTCGATCGCGAGGCGGTGTGGGCCATGGCGCTCTACGACTGGCCCCTCAACATTCGCGAGCTCGAGCAGGTGCTCAGCGCCGCAGTTGCCTGGGCAGGTGGCGCGACCATTGGCCTCTCGCATCTGCCTCTCCACGTGGCGGCCATGATGCAAGTCGCTCCACCGAGTGAAGACGAAGCTTTGCGTCGCGAACTCGTCGATGCCTTACGCAAGCACCGTGGCAACGTCAGCGCAACGGCGCGCGAGCTCGGCAAGGCGAGGGTGCAGATACGGCGCTGGTGCAAGCGCTTTGCGCTCGATCCCGAGAGCTATCGCGAATGAGAGCCAGTGTGCGGCTCCTGTCGCTCGTGCTGGCCTCCCTGGTCGTGCTGGTCGCGAGGTCTGCCAGCGCGCACCAGAGTTCTTTTAGCTATGCAACCGTCGAGCTCGTCGATGGCGGCAGGCGCGCCAACTACGAGATACGCCTGAGCAGCAACGATCTGTACGAGGCCCTGGAGCTAGACGAGGAACGCGACGCCACCGACGCCGAGATAGAGGCTGGCGCCAGGCGTCTACAGAACTATGTCTTCGCCCAGGTCGAGCTGGATGTAGCCGATCAGCTCTGTGTCTTCACGCCTGGCGCCGTGCGAGCGCTGCGCGATGGCGGGCGCTTCGCTCAGCTGGAAGCCTCGCTCACCTGCCCAAAAGCGATTGCCGCGATCGATTTTCACTACACCCTCTTCTTCGATCTGGACGAGCGCCACGAGGGTCTCATGACGGCGGAGCATGAGCTTGTGCAGTTCGCCTATCCCGACCACACGCGTTTTCACTTTGAACCGCACCATTCGCACGGGGCGTCCATGCTCGGCTTCTTGCGCTCCGGCGTTCATCACGTGCTCTCGGGCGCCGATCACATACTCTTCCTGATTTCGTTGCTGCTGGTGATGGCATGGCGGGCTCGGGCAGGTGAACTCGAGCTGCGCGCACCCGGTGCAACGATGCGGCGCACCGCGGCCATCGTCAGTGCTTTCACCGTAGGACACTCGATCACCTTGATTCTGGCCGCTCTCGGCTGGGTAGAGCTGCCCAGTCGCTTCGTGGAAAGCATGATCGCGGCCTCTATCGTTTACGTCGCGATCGAGAATCTCTTTCGTCCCGATCCCGCCCACCGCGCGCTCGTCGGCTTCTCCTTCGGCCTGATGCACGGCCTGGGCTTTGCGGCCATGCTCAGGCCCCTCCTGCCTCCCAGTGCCACCGTCATGCCCTTGCTCGCCTTCAACATTGGGGTAGAGCTCGGCCAGCTCGCTGTCGTGCTGGCGACCCTTCCACTGCTCTACCTCCTGATGCGCACACTCGGAGTGGACTGGTACCGACGGCGCTTCCTACCCATCGCATGCGTCGCGGTCAGCCTCATGGGCCTCGTGTGGCTGGTCGAACGGGCCTTCGAGATCCGGCTGCTCGGCCTTTAGCCACAGCGCCGGGCCCGGTATGATCGTGCGATGTCCGCACCGCGCGTAAGCGTCGTCATGACCGCCTACTCCCACCCGGAGTTTATCGCGGAGGCAGTGGAGAGCATTCTCGCGCAGGACGAGGTGGGCGCGGAGCTGGTGTTGGTCGACGACGGATCCAGCTGCGACATTCCTGCCGTCATTGCGCCTTACAAGGATCGCATTCGCTACATTCGCCAGAACAACACCGGGCTCGGACCTGCGCGAGACACGGGCGTGGAGGCCGCTCGAGGCCAGTACGTCGCGTTCTGCGACTCCGATGACGTGCATCTGCCCTATCGACTCTCGGTGCACGCCAATCTGCTCGACAGCTATCCGGAGGCCGCGCAGGTCTTCAGCGATCTGCAGACGTATATCGACGGCGAGGTGTTGCCGACCACGACCTTGCGCGAGCGATCGCTCGGCGTCGACGAAAACGACTTCGAGACCTCGATTCGGGCCGCCTTCGGAGCGCCTACCACGGGTCGTGCGCGGGGCCTGTCCATGCCGGAGGAGCTGGCCGATCGAGACATCTACTACGGTCGGGTTCCTGCGCTCATTGCGGCCCGCCACCTGGCCTGGGGCGGGGCCTCGATGTTTCGGCGCTCCATGTTGCTCACCTTGGGTGGTCACGATCCCCTCTTGCGACACTGGGAGGACTGGAGCCTGGTTTCTAGGTTGAGCAAGCGCTACCCAATGATCTTCTGGGACGCGCCCGTACTCCTGTATCGCCAGCACCCCGGGCAAAATACCAAGTTGGCCGGCAGCATCAATGCGCGCTCGTATAGGGACGTGGTGTTTCGAGTTTGGAAGAACGACGCCAGCTTTGCGGCCGAGCATCCCGATCTATTGCGCCGCATGCTCAAGCTGGCGGCGCTGCGCAACGCCAGCTACCTCTTGGAGCAGCGCGAGTACGCCCAGGCTCGCGCCGATATCCTCAGCTACGTGCGCGCCGCTCCACTCGACCGCCACGGCTATACCGCCATGGTTCGCAACATCATGCACCAGGTGCTCTTGGATCGCTTCTAGCTCGCGACTCAGTCGCCACGACCGAGGGCGGCCTTGATGAGCGCCAGAAAGTCACGAGCAATGGGGCCGGCCAGGGCGAAGGCAGCTGGAACGAAGACCACGACGCCAACACTGATCTCCGCGATGAGCAAGATGAAGGGACGCTCGCAACCCAGACCTTCGAGCAGGTGGCGGGTCGCAAAGACGGCGGCGACCATGGGCAGACAGGGCACAATGGGCCGGGTCATCGCGCGCCACAGTTCTGCCATCGGAATGCCGTCCTTCTTGAGCAGGTACATGAACATCATGGCCTGCACCGTGAAGCCGATGCCGGCGCCGGCACAGGCCCAAACCGGTCCATAGGGCGCAAAGAGCACCAGCGCCCCGGCCAGGGCTCCGAGCTTGATGAACTCCTGAGCCGATAGCGCCCAGCTCTGGCCCTTGGACAGCAAGTAAGAGCTCGCCGCCCATCCCACCGGTTGCACGATGGTAATGAGCGCGAGGACGGAGAGGATAGGAGCCACGCCTTGCCACTCATCGGTGAGAATGGTGGCGACCAGCGAGTCGGAAATCGAAAAGAGACCCAAGCCTAGGGGAAATACCAGGAGGCCCATGAGGCCGATGGAGCGAATCAGCGCGCGCTGTTTGGATTCGCCATCGACTGTGCTCATCGAGGGGAAGAGCACGCTGCCGACTTGCTCGCCAATCTGCTCGGCCGGCATGGCAGCGAGCTTGTAGCCGAGGTTGTACAGACCCATGGAGTGCACGCCGAAGAAGCGCGAGTAGATCAGGTTGTCCCAGGTGGTCGAGGCGTAGTGCGCGCTGGCAACCAACCCCAGAGGTATGCCGAAGCGCGCCTGATCCTTCAGGCGTTCGAGGCGAATCTTGTGCGGGCCTAGCCAATCGCGCCAGTGCACTTGCGAGATGACGATGGAGGCCATGACCGCGGATTGCGCGACGTTGGCCCAAACGATGGCCATGCCGCCCCAGCCGCTGATGGCCCACCACACTGACAGGACCGAGTAGGTGAGCTCGCCGAGTGCCACTGACACGCCAATCGCCCCGAAGCGCA
>JAHEAK010000912.1 GCA_024642805.1 Kofleriaceae bacterium
GATCTGGATCTGATCGATGCCCTTACCGTCCCAGTTGCGCCACTGATAGCCGTAGATGGGCCCGAGGTTGCCGTCGGCATCGGCCCAGGCGTCCCAGATGGGCGTGTGCTGGGTGAGGTCGTCGTTGATGTTGGTGGAGCCGCGCAAGAACCACAAGAGCTCGTAGACCACCGCTTTGAAGAGCACCTTCTTGGTGGTGAGCAGCGGAAAGCCCTCGCGCATGTCATAGCGGGTCTGCATGCCGAAGACCGAGAGCGTGCCGGTGCCGGTGCGATCTTCGCGCTTCTCACCGTGCTCGAGGACGTGACGAATCTGATCGAGGTAGGCCTTCACGCCCTCGAAACTAGCATCTCGGACCGGGAACGTCCCCGCGTGGGAGCCATTCCCGAAGCTCTGCGATCCATAAGCTGCCCAGCACCCTCGCCGATGGTGCCGCAGGAGCATCCAAGCGCTTTACTCGCGCTGACTTGGCAGCATGCCCCAGGGATTTACGTCAAGAAGGGCCTCGGCATGGCGCTTTAGGGTCATGTCGATGTGGCCCTGAATGGCGGCGTCGAGCGCCATGGCGAAGGCCATGCCGCTAGGAAAGCGCTGTTCTGGTTCCTTGGCCATGGCGATCGCCATGACCAGATCGACGGCCGGATCGACATCGCACAGGACGCTTGGCCGGGGCGGCGTGCCATAGACGACGTTGTACAAGGTGGTCGGCAGGTCTTTGCCCGCGAAGGGCGGTCGACCCGTCAGCGCGCGATAGACGATGGCGGCCAGGCCGTAGCGATCGGCGGCACCGTCGACGTCCTGGCCTTTGGCCTGCTGCGGCGACATGTACGAAGGCGTGCCGATGACGCGCCCCTGGGTCAAGGTGCCGGTGTGCGCCGCCAGCTTGGATGCGCCAAAATCGAGCACCTTCCACACCGAGCCCTGGGCGGTCTCGGCGAGGAAGAGATTTTGCGGTTTGAGATCGCGATGCACGATGCCCTTGGCGGCGGCGATATCGATCACCGAGCCGACCTGTTGCACCAGACCGACGATATCACGTGCGGGCAGCTTGCGAACTTCTCGTAGATGATGGGCCAAATCGAAGCCCATCAGCCGTTCCATGATGATGTAGGGCACCGGCGACGTCGGCTCTGACATGCCTAGAATCTGTACCGAGTGCGGGCTGCGCATGGAGCTTGCCGCCTCGGCCTCACGCAGGAAGCGCTCCACCGAGGTTTGTTTGGCCAGAACATGCGGGTGCAGGACTTTGGCGGCCGCCAGCTGCGCGGTCTCGACGTGCGCGGCTTCGTAGACCTCACCCATGGCCCCGCGGCCAATGATGCCGCCAATCTTGTAGGTGCCAAGGACTTGGCCGGTGTAGTGACCAACGCCGCCGGCGCCGAGCACGCGGTCCAGGTCGTTGCGAACCTCGACGAAAGCGGCCTCCTTGCGCTGGGCATCGGCCTGCGCCTCGATGAGCTTGGTCATTGCCTTATAGGTGCCGCTGCGTGCCGTGCGCGCCAGCAAGTAGGTACCGAGGTAGATGACCTGCACGAGCATCTGGGTCACCACCCGCACGTGAAACTCGGCGTCGGCCGCCGTGATGAGACCCGGGTCGACGATCTTGCCGCTCAAGATGAGGGTCGCCAACAGGCCCTGCAAGAGGGCGCAACACAGATACATGGCCAGCGCCGGCGCGCCACCCTGACTGCGCGCGACGAAGTAGATACCTGGCACGATGGCCAGCGGCGCCGGCGAGTGCACGCCCAGGTACAGCACGCCCGAGTAGGCGATGAGCACGCTCAGCAGCGCGGTGATGTTGATGAGCTTTTGGTCGTAGCGCGAGACATCGCGCAAGACGATGTAGATCCACAGCGAAGTAAAGATGCTGAAGAGCGCACCGCCCCACAGCACGCTGCGCAAGATGACGTTGCCACGCACGAAGGGCAAGCCAACCACCAGGATGAGACACAGGACGCCGACCAGCGAGGAGAAGGTGCGCAAGAGCGCCACGTCCTCGTCGA
>JAHEAK010000005.1:0-26780 GCA_024642805.1 Kofleriaceae bacterium
ACCCCGCTACGGTGGTAGACGACAGCACCCTCAGCTTCGTGGCTCCGGCGGGCGAGGCTTTCACCGCTCACGACATCGCCTTCAGCAATCGCAATGGCGCTGGCGAGCTACCCGGCGCCTACGGTTACATCTTGCCGGGCCTGCTTGCCGCTGACGGTCAGAGCCGGGTTGGCCATCTCTATCACATCAATCCCGACACGGCCGAAGCCACCCTCTTGCGCTCGCTTCCTCGCCCGGTCTCAGGCTTGCTCACGCGCGCCAATGGCCAGGTGCTGGCCTCGGGGAATGCACCCGGTGGCATCTCCGAGATTGGCCTCTTCGATGACACCTTCGTCGACATCGTTACGACCGCCAGCCCGGTCCCAGACCTCGCCGAGACCGAGGATGGAAAGATTATTGGCGTGTTTCGCCAACAGCGGGTCTCCGTGCTCTTCGATCTCGAGGCTGACGCCAAAGGTCCATTCCAGGGCCCTATCGCCACCTTTACCAATATCAGCGGCTGCGGGATAGCGGCCTCGCCAGGTGGCAAAATCTTTTTCGCCGGCCAATCCGCCAGTGGCGCACTGCAGAGCTTCAATGGCGATACCCTCGTGGATGAAGCAGTCCTCGACAGCCCCACATCCGAGCCCATCATGGCCATGAGCTTTTTCGGCGGCAAGCTCTACGCCATTCGCCGAGGCAACCCAGTGTCGCTGCCTCCACCTGGCGGCGGCGGCCAACGCGGCGGCACGCTTGTCACCATCAACCCGGCCACTGGCGAGATAACCGAAATCGGCGCACTTCCTCCGAACATTGATGCGTTGGCGAACATGCCCGGCTCGGAGTAGTTGCTGACTCTCTCCTCATCGAACCGTCGCCGAGCACTGCTCGCGACGGTTTTGCTTTTTCTGCTCCAGGGCGAGGTGAGCTGGGCGAAAGAGCGCAGCGGTAGCGCCATCTCGGGCACGCTTGCCCGCGCTCTCGACAATGAGACCTTCGCACGCACCAGGCTGGGACAGAATCTTCCCAAGGCCTGGCCGGTTACCATTCGGATGGCTAGCAAGACCGCCATGCGCAGCCTGCGGGCTACGCCTCCGCGGGGCATGGTAGCGCATGGAGAACTCGGACTGGTGCTGGCAGCTCGCTGCTCGCGCTCGGCCCTTCAGGCCTTGCAGTTGCGCTCCGATGTTCTCCGCATCGAGCTTGACGCGGCGCCCAGGGTCACACCTCCCATGGCCTTCACTGCGGCTGAGGTACAGGCCACCCTGCTCAGGCGTGAGGCTCCCGGTGGCCTCACCGGCCAGGGCGTGCTGATCGCCGACATCGACACGGGTGTCGACGTCTTTCATCCCGCCTTCTTTCGCAGCAGTGAAGTGTACTTCTCCTGGATCGATGTAGATGGCGACAAGAGCTTTGCTCCGGGCATCGACGCCGTGGACCTCGATGGCGATGGCATGGCTGACGCCGACGAGAAGCTGGGCTTTGCAGACCGTCGCCTCTTCGTCGACGCCTCCTTCCTGCCCATCGATGACAGCGACAACCAGAGCTTCGAGGTTGGCGACACCCTCTTCGTGGACGCCAATGGCAACGGCCTTCGCGACTATGGGCCCGAGAGCGGCTTCGACGATAGCAGCGCAACCCTGGGCGAACTCTTGCTGCTGGTAGATGACGTCGACGGCAATGGCAAGGTCGACCTCGGCGAGAAACTCGTTGCCCTGGGCCCCAGCAAGATCCGCGCGGTCTTCGATGGCGAGGTCGAGTACACCCGCGGCCTAAATTTGAGCGCGGCGCCGGGCCGAACAGGCTTCTTCGAGAATCACGGCAGCATGGCGGCCGGGGTCATGATTGGCGGCGATGCCCTGCACGGAGACATGGTCGGCATAGCACCCAATGCGGAGCTCTTGGTCGGCGTCTACGATCAGAGCCTTGCATTTAGCGAGCTTTTGCTCTGGGCCGTAGATAGCGGCGCGCAGGTCATCCTGCACGAGTACGCTCCGTGGACCGGCTACCATCTCGATGGGTCGAGCAACTACGAGCTGATGCTCGATGCGGCCGCTGCACAGGGCGTCGTGCACATCAATCCGGTTGGCAACCTCGGCGGCTCGCGCAAGCACGCGCGTCTATCGCTACCGCCACAAGGCTCACAGACCTTGAACTGGCGCGTCCCAGGCATTGGCGTCGAACTCACCGAGATGACCATTCTGTGGCGCAACCCGGAGCGCGCCCTGGCCTTTAGCCTTCGCAGCCCGGCTGGTGACGAGATCGACCTTGGCAGCGGAGCCATCGAGCTGGCACTGCCCGGCGGAGGTGAGCTTGTCGCCCTGCGCGACGATTCGAGCGCGGGAACCGCCATGTTCGACATCACCATCGTTGGCGCGCCCCAGGCTGGCGATTGGCAGCTCCTGGTACAAGACGGCAGCGCCACAGATCTCTCCCTGCCCGACGCGCAGCTCTCGCTCTTCGTCTTCGATGATCGCTCAGGCTGGAGCACCGGGGTGCGCTTCGAGTCCTCGGCATCAGAAGAACACCTATTATGCTTTCCCTCCACTGCCAGCTCCGCCATTGGTGTCGCTGCCTATACCGGGCACGACAGCTTTCCGATCTCGTCGGGCCCGGAGCAGAGCGGCGAGAATCGCGACTACTCGGGCCGCGGCACACGCATTGATGGCGAGCCCGTCATCGCTATCTCCGCGCCGGATAACCCCCTGGTAGCCACCAACGAGCGTGAGTTCACCACCAGCTTGCACACGAGCCTTGGCGATCTTGCTGCCTTTAGCGGCACCTCGGGGGCCAGCGCCCATGTCGCTGGTGCGGCGGCTCTCATGCTCGAAGCAGATCCAGAACTGACTCCAGCCCAGCTTCGCGACAAGCTTCGCGCAGGTGCGCAAGTCGACGCCCAAGTCGTCGGCAACGCCAGTCACACCGCAGCTCAGCTGTGGGGAGCTGGCAAGTTGCGTATCTATAGCGCCATCCACAGCGCGCCTCCGGCGGTCAACAGCCCACCGACCATCGAGGTGGCACAGGCATGCGCGCCCCCTGGGCAAGAGGTGGCACTCGAGGTTCAGCTCGGCGATGCGGAGGATGCAAGGGCCGCCCTGCGCATACAGTTCGACGACGACTACGACGGGCAATGGGACGATGAGCTCTCGGCCCCAGGCGCGGAACCGGCCGAGCATCTGCTGCGCGGCAACGAGCTTGGACTGCGGGTTGGCAAGATGCGTGTGGTCGACAGCCAGGGCGCGAGCGCGCAGTCCCTGGTCCGCTTGTTGGTCGCGACCGAGTGCCCCACGCCGCCCACCGGCGGCGACGACGCTGGCACACCTGAGCCGCCGAGCTACCCAGCTGACTGCGGTTGTGCCAACGGCAGTCGGCCCGCCTGGGACCTGCAGGGGCCGCTCAGCGCCCTCGTGCTGGTCCTTCTCTACCGGCGAAATCGCAGAAAACACACCAGGTAGCCGCCCTGCTCGATTGCTTGCCCCAATTCCCCGGGCTCCCGCAGCGGGCAAATGCACCGGGCCATTCGCCGGGCAAATGCACCGGCCCATTCGCCGGCCGTGCAGCTGCTTGCTATATTGCTGCTCACCATGGCGGAGCAAGATCGCGGGCATGCCTCTGCCAATACGGATCTTGTCGATGCCGAGGTCGCCTGGAAAATCTTGCTCGGGTTGGCCAGCCTGGCCAAGGCCGGCTCCGCCCTCACCTCGCCCTGTGCACTTCGTATCCATGAGGGTCAGCTACGCGTCGGCGACGGCGGTGTCCTGGAGTTCGATCCTAGCTGTGAGCGCAGCTGGCGCTGGGCCGCGGGCTGCGCCGCCCCAAGCGCCGAGCTTCGCGACATGCTCGATCTGTACATGCCGCTCGTGGTCGGAGAGGCGTGCAACACGCTGGTCGTTGCCCACCTTGGCCAGAGCCTCGACGGTCGCATCGCCACCACCAGTGGTTCGTCGCAATTCATCACCGGCGAGGAAAACCTGGTCCATGCCCACCGCATGCGCGCGCTCTTCGACGCCGTCCTCGTAGGTGCGCACACCGCCTCGACCGACAACCCCCGCCTCACCACGCGTCTGGCCAGCGGCGATCACGCGACCCGCGTTCTTCTCGATCCTCGCTGCAGCGTCGAGGCGAGCGCCAGCATCTTTACCGACGACGTGGCTCGCACCATCGTCATTTGCGACGAGAAGTTTCAGCCCACAAAGAGCAAGCACACGCACATCGGCCTGCCCACTCGAGATGGTCTCTTTGACTGCGGCGACATACTCGTCGCTCTCGCGCACGAGGGCCTAACGCGAATCTTCATCGAAGGCGGCGGCGTGACGGTTTCGCAATTCTTGTCGAGCGGTTGCGTGCACCGACTGCAGGTCTGCGTGGCACCCATGATCATCGGCTCTGGTCGCCCCGCCTTCCAGCTGCCCGAAATCGACAACGTTGGCGACGGCCTCTTCTTCGATTGCAGGCACTTTCGCTCTGGGCCTGACTTGCTCTTCGACTGTCAGCTGCGCGCCAAGCCGTAGTACAGCGAGCGCAGGAAAGAGGCCGAGACGATGCCAGCAGCAAGGGCCGCGATGGCGCCCGCCATCGGTACCTGCGGCCAGAGCGCCAGCATGAAGAGGCAGCTCGAGCTCGAATACGAGTAGCGGGCCCAGCTCGATCGCGGAGCCGGGCGAAGGGTCTTGATGGTGGCGAGGATCAGACAATAGACGTAGCGCCAGGCGCCCGCGCTCAGCACCCACAGACCGGCGATGTCACTCGCGTAGAGCAAGGCGCCGACGCTGAGCACGAAGAAGGCATCGCACTCCTTGTCGAGCTCGGCGCCAAAAGCAGAGCTCGTGTTAGTCGCCCGAGCGATGGCTCCATCTACGCCGTCGAGGGCAAAGATCGCGAAGGCCGCCAGCACCTGCGCGACGCCGCTTTGCCCTTGGGCGACCAATGCCGCGCAGGCTAGGATGCGCAGCCAGGTCACGGCGTTGGCCCAGCCAAAGCGCCCATCCGGCGTCCAGTTTGGCCTAGCGCTCAAGGTCATCGCACACAGGCCCAGGGTGCCCGCAATGGCAATGGCGGCGGGCTCCGCAAGCCAGACGAAGAGCGCGCACGACGCCAGCATGCCGCCCGGGTAGAGCCAGGGTGGCAGCGCTATCGTCGGCGGCGCGGACACGTGCAGCCTAGCCCGCGATAGGCCCTTCAAAGCTTGCCCAGGCCACATGCGACTCGTTGAGCGTGACCTTGATGGAGTCAATGGCGTCTGCCCCTGGCCCGAGGCGGCCGTCGGGCTTGGCCTCGGCCTTTAGCGCGTCGAAGATGTGCCGCGCCAGGTACTCGGTGGTCGTGTTTACGCCGGCGAACATGGGCAGCTCGTCGAGGTTCTGATACTTCATAGGCTCGAGGATTGCGCCCAGGGTGCTGTGCGCCCGGCCGATATCGACGACGATGCCGGCCTCATTCATCTCTCGCGCCCGAAATTCCACGTCAACAACGAAGGTGGCACCGTGAAGCTTCTGCGCCGGCCCAAAGACCTCGCCTTTGAAACTGTGGGCAATCATCACGTGCTCGCGCACTCCTACTGAAAACATGATCTACTCCTGTCTAGGTGTTATTCTGTGGGTAGCTAATCCGATGGCACAAGGTGCCAGGCGACTTGCAGTAGTTGGCGAGCGCCTCGGGCAGGTCGGCAAAGTCACTCTCGCCGCTGATGAGAGTCTCGAGACCTTCGTCGGCGAGCAGCTCCAGTGCCAGGCCAAGGCGACGAGAATAGTCCCAGCGGGCCCGCTGCGACGCGGGAATGCCGCCGACCTGCGAGCTGCGCAGCTGCAGCCGTCTGGAGTGGAAGGCCTCTCCGAGGGGAAGCGTCACCTGGGCATTGCCATACCAGCTCAGCTCGACGATGGTCGCCTCGGGGCCTGCCGCGGAGAGCGCACTGGCGAGACCGGTGGAGCTGCCGCTGGCATGGAAAACCAAATCGGCATCGCCAGCCATGTCCTCGGGGCGCGCAAACTCGCAGCCAAGCGACGCCGCCAGGCTTGCGCGCTCTGGATTGCTGTCGACCAGCTGTACCCTCGTTCCAGGCAGCTTGGCCGCCAGATAGGCGCAAAGTGAGCCAATGACCCCAGCGCCAACGACAACGATTCGATCGCCGACCTTAGCTTCGGCGTCCCACAGGGCATTGATCGCGGTCTCCATGCCGGCGGCAAGGATGGCGCGCGAGGCCGGGATGTGGCCCGGCACAAGCGATACCGCCGAGCGATCGACGACGAAGTGAGTCTGGTGCGGGAAGAGGGTGAAGACCATGCGGCCCTGCAAGTCGGGCGGCCCTTCAAGAACGCGACCGACGTTGATGTAGCCGTATTTCACGGGGCCAGGGAACTCGCCCTCCTGATGAGGTGCCCGCATGCGCAAGGCCTCGCTTGCTGGCACCTGGTTTAGAAACACCAGCTGCTCGGTGCCGCGGCTGATGGCCGAATACAAGGTCTGCACCAAGACCTGGTCGGGGCCGCGATTGGGTAAGGCCTGCTCGCGAATCTCCGCCATGCCAACACCCACGATCCAACAAGCCTTTGCTCTCATAGCTCGTCTCCCACGAAGGCCGCGATCTGGCGCAACTCCTCGGCCCCGTGCGCGAGCATGGCCAGACGGTCGACGCCCAGGGCAATGCCCGCGCAGGGCGGCAACCCCTCGCGAAGTGCCGCCAGAAATTTCTCGTCAATCGGATAGACGGGCAAGCCGCGAGCCCTCCGCTCGTCTTGCTCTGCTCGGAAGCGCGCGCGCTGTTCCTCGGCATCGGTGAGCTCATCGAAGGCATTTGCCAACTCGATGCCGCCGACGTAGGCCTCGAAACGCAGCGCCCAGTGTGGCGCATCCGGCTTCCGACGAGCCAGTGCCGCGAGTGGGGCCGGCCAGTCGTAGAGCACCAAGGCGTGGTCGAGCTCCGCCAGTGCCGGCTCGATGCGCTCGAGGAATGCCAGATAGAAAAGATCGTCCCAGGCTGTGGCCGTGCCGGGCGCAATGCCCGCAGTCACGAGCTTGGTGCGCAGTTCGTCGGCGCTCTCCGAGGCGAGAAGGTCGATCTTGGCCCAGCGCGCAAAGGCCTCGCGCACACTGAGCCGCTGCCATGGTGGGCTCACGTCGATCGCTCGATTGCCAACGAGTGCCTCGGCCCTGCCCCGCACGGCCATCATGCAGCGACTGACAATCGCCTCGGTGTCGCCGATGATTTCTTCGAGGCAAGCAAAGGCGCGGTACCACTCGAGCATGGTGAACTCGAGCGCGTGCTGTGGCCCCTCCTCCTCGGAGCGAAAGCAGCGCGCCGTGGCGTAGATGCGCTGGAGTCCACCGGCCAGGAGTCGCTTCATGGCGAATTCGGGCGATGTGATCAGATAGCCGTCCTCGGCACGCAGCGCCTGGATGTGCAGCTCGAGACCAGGGCTGCGCACCCATGTCGGCGGCTCGACCTCGAGAAAATCCTGCTCCGCGAAATAGCGGCGAATTTCGGCCAACACTCGTGCTCGCACGCGCAAGCCATCGAGGCGTGCCTGGGGCAGTCGGAAAACTTCCGAGCTCGGATCGGGGTAGTCCCCACCGCTGAAGGCAAGTGATATCTGGGGTTCCTGCCCCGGAACAACCGTGATCCAGTCGCCTGGCGAAGCGCTGCCCGCTGGCGAGTAGCTCACCTCGCCCTCGGCCGTGCGCAGGCGCAAGACATCCGCGTCGCGCGCCAGCACTCGCCCGCGCAAACGCCTACTCTTTCTGGCGCTCGACGTAGGAGCGCGTGCGCGTGTCGATCTTCAAGAAGTCACCCTCGTTGATGAAGAGTGGCACGCCGATTTCAGCGCCAGTCTCGATGGTGGCGGGCTTGAGCACGTTGCCGGTGCTGTCGCCACGAGCTCCTGGCTCGGTCGCGGTTACGTGCGCAAAGATGAAGTTGGGAAGCGTGATGCCGACGGCTCGGTCGTTGAAGAACAGGACCGTGCACTCCAGATTGTCCATCAGGAGGTCGTGATCTTTGCCGATGGTCTCGGCGACGATGGTCACTTGCTCGTAGCTTGCGCCGTCCATGAACACGAAGTCCTCGCCCTCTTTATAGAGGTATTGCATGGCGCGCTCTTCGACATTCGCTGGCTCAAGCTTCTCGCCCGAGCGAATGTTCTTCTCAACGACGCCGCCGGTGAGGAGGTTTTTGAACTTGGTGCGCGTGAAGGCAGTGCCCTTGCCCGGCTTGACGAATTGGAACTCGACGACGGTGAAGGGGTTGCCGTCCATGAGGACCTTAAGGCCTTTGCGAATATCTGAGGTCTCGTACATGAGATGCCGACATAATCAGCCAGGGAGCCGGCTGTCAACGTCCCGCAACGCCATGGAATCGTTTCCTTGCGCCCGGCCCAGAGCCAACCGATCGACCCGGATCCCGGCGTTCCGCGCAAAGGGCGAATCTTGTTCGCGATCTCCTGCAGCCCGGTCCTCTGGCCTATCGACACTCGCGCCTGCCTCTGCTATGTCGAATTCGTGGATCCGGGGGAACGCTACCAACAGCTATGCCTGCTCGGCAGGGACACCTTCCTTGACGCCGTGGCAGAGGCCGCACTCGTGCTCGAGGTGCGCAGTCAGCGCATCGCCAGGGGCACACTCGAGCCTTTGGGAGCCGCCCATGTAACCACCGACGACCTCGGCCAGGAAATCGCATTGGTTCGCGCGCGCGCCGAGCTCGAACTGGGCTTGCATCGGCCGCGACCACAGGTCCTGCCCTTGGCCAAGAAGAAGGGCACGCCCTTCGTCGATCTCATTACCATTGGTCGCACGGCCAGCAATGACG
This sequence comes from Kofleriaceae bacterium, assembly GCA_024642805.1. GTDB lineage: Bacteria > Myxococcota_A > Polyangia > Haliangiales > Haliangiaceae > NORP324. The sequence continues at coordinate 8,780 of JAHEAK010000005.1, forward strand.
TGACCCTCGATGACTTGAGCGTGTCGCGCTTCCAGGCCTTCGTGCGGGCCCGATTTGGCCGATGGTTCATCTGCGACGCCGGCTCTCGCAACGGCACACGCATCGACGGAACCCTGCTCAAAGCGCGCAGCGAAGTCGAGATCAAGAGCGGCCAGCTTCTGCAATTTGGACTGCTGCACGCAACATTCCACACCGCCGACACGCTCTACGACTTCCTGAGCACCCGCAGCAGCCTGTAACACGCGCGCCCAGCTCTCGGAGACTCACGATGTCCACTTCAGATTCCCTGTCCTCGGCTGCCCAACCCGACGACGACGATCGCGAGAGCGAGAGCGAGCGGCAGCTCTGCCCCGACGAGAGCTGCATTGGCGTGCTCGGACCCGATCTCGTGTGTCCCGAGTGTGGCGCGATTGCCGAGGCGTCGCCCGCGCCGGCCGCGGCCGCCTCCACTCGTGCGGCCCGGCCCTCATCGGGAATGGGCGAGCTCGCCACCGCCGAGTTTGCCAGCCGACGCCTCTGCCCGGATGGCAGCTGCATCGGCATCATTGGTCCGGATGGCAGCTGCAAGGAGTGTGGGCGCGTGAGCCCGGAAGTAACCACTGATCCGCGGCTGCAAGGGCTACTTCGCGCCGATGATGATGAGGGGCCGGCTAGCGAGGCGGAGCCCGGGGATGAATTCGGGGACGAATCCGGGGATGAGCCTGCAGACGAAGCCGGGGAAACTCCCGCATCCCGCACACGGGCCACCGCGCCCGCTTCCGACGATGGCTTTGACGAGCCAGACGACTTTGCCAGTCGGCGGCTGTGCCCAGACGGCGCTTGCACGGGTATCATTGGCAGTGCTGGCACCTGTAACGAGTGCGGTACTGTCGAATGAGCTCGCAGCCCGCGGCCTCCAAAATCGAGACACGAAGTGACACAGCCTCCCATCGATCGCAGCAAGCTCACGAGCGCTAGCTCCTTACTCGATCTCATCGGCAGGACCCCGCTGATTCGCTTGAGCCGCGTGGTCCCCGACAACGCAGCAGAGGTCTGGGCCAAGTGCGAGCACTACAATCCCGGTGGATCGATCAAGGACCGCATCGCGCTAGCCATGATTGAGCGCGCCGAGGCCGCCGGACTTATCGTGCCTGGCAAGTCGACGATCGTCGAACCGACCTCTGGCAACACCGGTATCGGCCTGGCCGTGGTCTGCTCTTCCAAGGGCTACCGACTCATACTAACGATGCCCGAGTCGATGTCGCTCGAGCGGCGCGCACTGCTCAAGAGTTACGGTGCTCAAATTGAGCTCACGCCAGAGGCCGAGGTCATGAATGGTGCCGTCGATCGAGCGCGTGCCCTGGTGGCCGAGAACGAAGACTTCTACATGCCGGATCAATTTCAAAATCCGGCCAACCCGCAAGCGCACGAGGACACCACGGCCGTCGAGATTCTCGCGCAGATGGCCGGCGAGAAGGTCGACGCACTTGTCTCCGGCATCGGCACAGGCGGAACGGTCACTGGCGTCGGCAGGGTCTTGCGACGTGTGCATCCCGACTGCAGGGTGATCGGCGTCGAGCCGGAAAACAGCGCCGTGCTCTCCGGCAAGCCGGCCGGTCCGCACAAGATTCAAGGCATGGGCGCGGGCTTCGTTCCGCAGATCCTCGACCGAGACGTCCTCACCGAGATTCGCACGATAGCCGAGCGCCAGGCCTACGACATGAGTCGCCGGCTGGCCAAAGAAGAGGGTTTGCTAGTTGGTATCTCGGCTGGCGCCAACGTCCACACCGCCTGTCAGCTGGCCAGCGAGCTGGGCCCTGGCCATCGAATCGTTACCTTCCTGTGCGACACAGGAGAGCGCTACTTTAGCCTGGACGAGCACTTCCAGTAGATGAAAGGATTGCGACATGATCACTGTTCGAATACCTACTCCACTCCGCAAGCACACTGATGGCAAAGAGGAAGTAAGCGCCGAAGGAGCCACGGTTGGTGAGGTGCTCAACGACCTGGAGAAGAACCACGCTGGTATCAAGGCCCGCATCTGCGACGAGGCGGGCGCCGTTCGCAAGTTCGTGAACATCTTCGCCAACGATGAAGACATCCGCCATCTGAGCAATCTAGATACCCCACTTAAGAGTGGCGACTCGGTCTCGATCATTCCCGCGATCGCCGGCGGCGTATAAAGTTAAGGCCGATGAGCCTGCACACCAATCAGCGAATTGGCTCGCCCGTCGAGCTCATCGGCAACACGCCGATGCTTCGGTTGCGCTCGGTAGAAGAACGCGCCGGTGGCAACCGAGAGGTCTGGGCCAAATGCGAGTTCGAGAACCCGGGCGGTTCCGTCAAGGATCGAGCCGCCAGGCAAATGGTGCTTGACGCCATCGCCAAGGGCATCCTCAAGCCCGGCGATCCCAGCGGCAAGCGTCTCATCGACTCGACTAGCGGCAACACGGGCGTGGCCTATTCGATGATCGGCGCGGCTTTGGGAGTGCCCGTTACCCTGGTGATGCCCGCCAACGTTTCCGTCGCGCGCAAGAACATCACCAGGGCCTATGGCACCGAGCTCATCTTCTCGAGCGAACTGGAAGGCTCCGATGGCGCCATCGTCGTCGCCAAGAGGCTGGCCGCCGAGCACCCCGAGCTCTACTACTATCCCGATCAGTACGCCAACGAGAGCAATCCGCGCGCGCACTACCTGAGCACCGGCCCCGAAATCGATGCGATGGTCGGCGAGCGCATCACGCACTTTTGCGCTGGCATCGGCACGACGGGCACCATCATGGGCACGGGCCGCTACTTCAAAGAACAGCGTCCCTCGGTGCAAATCGTGGCCATCGAGCCAGACGACTCCTTCCACGGCCTCGAAGGGCTCAAGCATCTGGCCTCCTCGCTCGTGCCACCCATCTGGAAGCCGGAGGGCGTCGTGGATCGCATGCTGCCGGTCTCCACCGAAGAGGGCTGGGACGCCAGTGAGCGGCTCGTGAGTGAAGAGGGAATTTTCGTCGGGCACTCCGCTGGCGCCAATGTCGCCGGCGCCTGTCGCCTCGCCAAAGAAGCGGGGCCAGGCTCGTGCGTGGTGACCATCCTGCCCGATCGCGGCGATCGCTACTTCAAGGCCATGGCCTGGGAAAAGAGCTATGCCTGGTAGGCCGACGCCGATCGAGATACCCGAACCCCTCTTATTCGAAGTCTACCGGGAAGCGCGCCGCTGCTTTCCTGCCGAGTGCTGCGGCTGGCTTGCTGGACCGCGCTCCGAGCTGGCTGTGCAAAACGCTCGCGTCTGTCACAACGCCCAGAGCGTCGATGCGCATCCAGACACCCTCAGCCGAAGTAGCGAGACCGCCTACGTGATCGCCGGCGCCGATCTGATGGCCCTCAATCGCGATCTCGATGGCGAGGCGCCCCCAAAAATCATCTTTCACTCGCATCCCAACGGACGCGCCTATTTCTCCGAGACTGATCAGCGGGCGGCTGTTAGTCCCTGGGGCGACGGTCCGATGTATCCGGTCCAGCAGCTGGTTGTCGGCATCGATGAGGCGGCGGTGGTCGAGGCGGCGCTCTTTGCGTGGTCCGAGGATGCCAGCGCATTCGTGGAAATCCAGCGCTTTGCTGGGGCCGCCATCTAGGTCGAATCGGCGCGCTCGCAGGGCTGCAGCAAGCCTGCTAGGGTCAAGCGGCGTCCCTGTTTCAGAAGAGTTTTATACGTGAGCAAACTAGAGCAGTTAAAGGCAGTACTTCAAGGTTACGGCAAGGTCTTGGTGGCTTTCTCCGGCGGCGTCGACTCGACCTTCTTGCTCAAGGTTGCGGCCGACACTCTCGGCGAGAACTGTCACGCCATCACCTGCGTATCGGTGACCATGGCGCGCTCGGAGATCGAGGACGCCCGCCGGCTCGGCCAGGAGCTTGGTCTCGGCGATCGCCATCACCTCTTGGACTCCGATGAGCTGGCCCAACCTGGTTACAGCGCCAATCCGAAGGATCGCTGCGCCCTGTGCAAGACCGAGCTCATGGATCTGGCCGCACCCCTGGCACAAAGGCTTGGCGGCCACACCATCTTGCTCGGCACCAACACTGACGACCTTGGTGATTATCGTCCAGGCATCGCGGCCGCTGCCAAGCGAGGTTCCGCGGCACCGATGGTCGAAGCGGCCCTCAGCAAGGCGGAGGTGCGCAGCTTGTCCAAGGAGCTGGGTTTGCGCACCTGGAACAAGCCGCAACTGGCCTGCCTCTCGTCTCGCTTTCCTTACGGCACCGAGATTACCGCCGAGCGCCTGCGCGGCGTCGATGCCTTTGAAGACGGCCTGCGGGGGCTGGGCTTCTCGCAGCTGCGCGTGCGCTTTCACGAGAGCATCGCCCGCGTCGAACTGGACCCAGACGAGATCATTCGTGCCTGTGAGCCTGCTACCCGCGCCGCGATCGTAGCCCTTGGCAAGCAGTCTGGCTTCACCTATGTGGCTATCGATCTCGTCGGCTTCCGCTCGGGCTCGCTCAATGAAGCGCCCCTCTTGCAGTTAGGCAAACGGGCCGCACCATGATGCCGCGGCTCGCCTGCATCACCGCCATGCTCGCCCTTGGCGCGCTGGGCTCGCAGGTGCACGCGCAGCCGACCCAGAGCCGCAAGCAAGCCATCCTGGAGGCCAAGCGACTTGCTCGATCCGAGTCAGTCGACAAGCTCGCCTGGCGCAAGTCCCTGGACAAGCGCATTGGCAAGCCGGAGACCCCGCCAGTCAACGTCTTCAACACCTGGACCCACGAGATGCTCGCGTTCGACGCCGGCGACACCCAGCCTCCGCCGCCCGAGGTGGTCAACAAGTTCCTGCGTTGCCATTTCACCAACGCACCAACCGAGATGGCATCAGAACTTTTCCCGGTTCTTTTGCAGGCCGCCAAGAAGTTCCGCGTGCGACGCGTGGATGTGGTCAGCGGCTTTCGCGACCCAAAGTACAACCTTGTCATTCGCAAGAAGGGCCACCAGGTCGCCCGCGAGAGCCAGCACACCGAGGGCCACGCCGTGGACTTCCGGCTGCCAGGTATTCGCATCGACGCTCTGCACAAGTGGGCCCGCAGCCTCCATCTGGGCGGCGTCGGCTTCTACAAGAGCAGCGCGTTCATCCACGTCGACGTCGGCCGGGTACGCTACTGGAACGGCACCTAGTCGCCGAGCACCGAAGAGCGCGGCCTTGCTCGATCGTCAGCGGCGATCGCAACTGGGCTCGATGGCCTCTACGTGGCAGCGCAGGCACATGCGCGGTGTTCGCTTGACCAGAGCCTCGCAGCGCCGGCTGCCTACCCAGTCTCGGGGATGCGGATTGACGCGCAGACTGTTGGCCTGATTGCTGTGGCATCGAGTGCAGAAGCTCTCTCGATGGCACGAGGCGCACTGCTTGATGTTGCGCTGTGCCTCGAAGCTGTGGTGATTGGGCCCGCGCTCGACGAGACCAGGCTCGCTCCAGCCCGGCGGGTGATAGAGGGCCCCGGGACCGAACTCGTCACTGCCCTTACCGTCGTTGGCAACGCCGAGCCGAGAGTGGCAACCCTGGCAGAAGGTCTGCAGTCGGTGGCAGCTCGAACAGTCTGGCGAGTTTCGCCTGGCTTCGATGGCGTGCATGTTGACGTAGTCGCCGGCGTGAAACTCCATCGGCTTCTGGATCCCGCTGTGGCAGTCCACGCAGTACTCCTTCTGGTGGCACGAAGCGCAAAAGCCCTGATCGTTCTGCGCGGCATATTTGTGTGATTGCACAAATCCCATGTCGTGCGCAGCGCCTCGCAGCTGCCCGCTGGGCGCGAGCTGGCCGAGGCCAGGGAACTCCGTCTTCAGCAAGCCGCCCACTTGACTCAGGTGGCAGGTCCTGCAGCTCTCGGGTGCTTGCTTGCCATCGTGGCAGCCTAAGCAGGTCTGCATGGTGGGCAGCTGATCGCGGGTGGCGAGGCCGACGCCGCCAGTGACGAACTGTCCATGGCATGCCTCGCACGAGCTGCCGCGCGCCAGGTGCGCTTTGTGGCTGAACTTGAGATTGGGCACCGGCATGCGCGTGCGCGCGATCGCGCCTCCCGGGCCCACGTCCAGGTGGCAGGTCTTGCACGGCGTTGCCTCGCCCTGCGCTTGCACTTCCCGTGTGCTCGCGGCCTTGCCACTGCCGATGCCCCGCTCGATGATGTGGCAGGTCGAACAGCTGGACTCGCGTGGCAGATTGTTGTCGAGACCACTCGCCGAGCTTTCAATCTTCTCATGGCAGCGCTGGCAGGCGACATCTCGCTCGAGGTGTTCGACGTGCGAAAAGCGCAGGGGCAGCTCTTGCCGTGGATAGACGATGGACGAGCGAGCTATGGGCGGCGCCGCCTGTGGGCTAGCGGCCCGAAGCGTGAGCCCTGGTCCGATCTGAGGCGAAGGCACGGGCACGGGCGCCGTTTGAGCCAGGGCACTGTAGGCCACGGCGAAGGAGCCGAGACATGCCATGGTGAAGGTGGCGAGCGCACGCATGGCGTTATGTCTCCTGGCCTGCCGCATTACATATCCGGGACGAAGGCCAGGTCGAGCATCGCAAAGACGCCCAGCGCAAAGCGATCGATGCGATTGGAGTTTTCTTCAAAGAGAATGGTCGCTGCCACGCCCTCATCGAGCGTTCTCGTGGCCCCGATCTGCGCGCCCAGGTTCGTGCCGTGCAGCTGACTGCGGGAATCGTCGGCAAAGTGCACCAGCGAGAGACGGGTACGGAGCACCGTGGCCGAGCCTAGCGGCCAGCGACTCGCGAGGAAGGAACCCGCGCGACGACCGCCATAGCCATCCTCGGCAAAGACATCGACACGCAGCTGTCGATCGCGACTGTCGTAGTACGAGGCGCCCCCCTGCACGCCACCCGCATAGACGCTCGCTGCGTCGGCGCCCGCCATCGAGACCTGAGCGCTGTCCTCGCTGTGATAGCGACGTCCCCATGCCCGCGCGTAGGCACGATAGGATGAGCTGCTCGGCATGTAGTGATAGCTGGTTCGCAGATCGCTGTAGGGCTCGCTGGAAAAGACGTTGAAGATCGAGTCGCCATCAAAGGTCGGCGCCGAGTACAAGGCTTCGCCCTCCACGCTGTGCGCCTTGGCCGAGATGCGCAATTCCGCATGGGCTTCATCGACAAGGCCGTGCAGCAAGCTGTAGCGCAAGGCTGCAAAGGGCACCAACATGCGCTGCTCACCAAGAGTATGAGGAGCCCGCACGCTCAAGGCGATGCGCTCCTCGTTGACACCCCACTTGCCAGGATTCTGCCCTTCGTTGGGATAGTAGCCGCGGTCCGGATAGTCGAGTCGATCGACCTCGCCAAGCAAGCCAGGGCGCGTCGACTGCGATCGACGATAGGACAGACGCGCCTGCAAGGAGCGCAAGCCATCGGTGGCAATGGCTCCGCCAAAGGTCGGCATAAGCTCCTGGCGCTGCGGGCACAGCTCGTCGTCGCTGGTGAGTGGCGAGCGCGGGCGCATGGGCAGGCCATCGATGTCGCGCCAGGTTCCCGTGCCAGGCAAGGCGCCTTCGACGTATTCCTCGCACAAGGCGCCCGAGGTGCCATCGGGCTCGAGGGCTTCACTGCCGAGCCAGCTGGAATCGCGCACGCGCAGGCCGCCGAAGCCTTCTAGCGCCAGACTGCGCGGCAGATGCACGCGCGCCTTTAGGCCATCCATGCTGAACCAATCGAGGGTATCGACATCAAGAAGCCGACCCGCGAAGATGTCTACCTGCCCGTGCAAGAGGCCCTCCGCGCCAAAATATCCGTACAGCATGTCCAGCTGCAGCGAGCTCTGCTCGAGCTCTGGGATGGCGTCGATGACATCGCGCAGACTGCCATCGAGAAGAACCTGCCCGGAGCCGTAGGAGCCAAACTCCTGATCAAGGCGCAGGTAGCTCGAGAAATACAGCTTGGGCCCGTGCGCGGGCTCGGGTGCAAAGCGCGAGAGACCGGCCTCGGTGCCCGCCAGATCCCAGATGTGCAAGCGCAGGCTCTGTGAAATGCGTCGACGCAAGAGTCGCTCTTTGGGGCCGAGGACATGCAAGGCATAGAGGCTGCTGCCCTGCCCGACGGTCTGGGCATTGACTTCAAATTCGTAGGCCACGCTAGCTCGCGGCAGCCCGACAAGCGTGAGCAGTCCTAGCGCTGTGCAGATCCTGGAGCGCCAGCCTGGCATCCGCCTACAGGCTATCGAGCACAGAGCGCAGGGGCCAGGATTTCCGGCGGCAATTGCGCCAGGTACGAGCCGATTCCGATATGGTCGCTGCATGCGCCCCTTCATGCGCCCCTTCATGCGCCCCTTCATGCGCCCCTTCATGCGCCCCTGCATGCGCCCCTTCATGCGCCCCTTCATGCGCCCCGGCATAGCTGTGCCCCTTCTCGCGATCCTGGCTGTCACAGGCTGTCCCGCGCGGAACCCGAGCTCAACTCTCAACGGCCCGCCTTTGACGCCTGTATCGCGGGCAGAGCTGGCCAGCTTGCAGGTGCCGCCTGTGGCGCAGAGCAAGGAGGTCTACGACAAGCTCGGCCTGCTCGCCGATGCAGGGGATGCGGATGCTGCCTGGCAGCGTGCGCACTACCTCCTCGATCTCTTCGACTCGGCGCGCTTTGCCACCGACCAGAGCAGCCGCGAGCTATTGGCCGACATCTCCGGTCGGCCTTCGGATGCCATGCGCGGCCCCTCGGCAACGCAAGCCATCGCCGAGCTCGCGGTGGTCGAGATCGATCACGTCCTCGAACTGGACCGAGCCCACGCCATGGCCAACCAGGCACGCTCCCTGGCCAGCTTTGACACTGACTTCCCTCGCCAGCGTGCACAGGCCTTTCAGCGCCTGCAAGAGCTCAAGCGCATCGCCAACCAGGGCGGAGAACTGGCCGGCAACGCCCGTCTGCGTCTCTTCGGCTACTGCCGTTCGGCTCTCGAAGAAGCTGGTGAGCTAGCGGGCTCCTCGCATCGCATCGCCCTCTCGCATTGCCTCTATCCCCTCTTCGACTCGGATCCCGAGCCCTATTTTGCCAGCGATCCGAGCCTGCGCCCGCCGCCTCCCCGCGCCACCGTCCTGCTCGACGCGCTCGGCACGCTTGTCAAGGAGCCCGCGCCCGAGCGCCTGCGCCATGCCTTTGCCAAACAAGAAGCCTGGGTCGCCGCCTTCGCAGAAACAGCGCGCAAGATGCCAGTCCTAGATCCCGTGGCCATGCGCCTGCCTCCTGCCGAGCACGCCACGCCCTTCGACGATTATCCGATGATTGCCCTTGGCGACGCACCACGACAAGAGCGTGTCGCCGCTCTGCGCTCGGCGCTTCGTGCGGATGGGCGAGCAGTGGCCGCGCTCGCGCTGCCTTCCGATGCCAGCGCCACACTTGCGCTCGAAGCCGCGCAGCTGGCGGCGGATGCCGATGCCAGTGAGCTGGTCATGCTCGTGAGCTGGCCACAGAACCTGCGCGTGCCGGCTGGCGACTATGGCAGCACGTTCATCAAGGGCGGCATGGCGACGCGCCTGGCGAGCTTGCCATTTTCCCTCGTGCGCCTCGAAGCGGATGCCAGCCGACCAAGTTCCCAGGGAATGAAGGCGGCGTCCTGGGATCCCAGACGCGCGGAGCTGCAGCTTTACTTGCTGGTGAGCGCGACCAAGTGGCAGCTGCGCAGCCCCTTCGGTGAGGTGGCCAGCTTCACGACTTCCACTAGCGGCAGTGAAGATCCGCGCCTGGCGCTGCGCGAGGCCCTTCGCCAAATACGCACGGCTTTCCCCGACGAAGATGGACTCATTGTCGTCCCGACGGAGGGCGCGAGCTATGGCGCTCTTATCAGCGCCGCCGATGCCGCGCACGTCGATGCCAATGGCCAGGATCTCTTCTCGCACCTCGCGCTGGCCAGCTCCCCAGGGAAGGTCAACAATGGCAAGGTTAAGAATGGCACGGCGCTCGTCCAGCGTATTGCGCGCCGCGCCGCGGCCTCGATCGAACTGAGCCCTGCCTCGCTGGCCTCGGGCATCCCCGTTGCAACCCGCTGCTACCAGGAGCTACTCGACAGCAAGGCAGGAAGCGCAGGCACGGTGAGACTGGAAGTGGGGGCTGACAAGCGCGTGCAGGCCGTGGGCCCCAGCGCCTTGGCCGAGTGCGCAACCCGAGCCTTTGCCGGGATCATGATCGACCAGGGCACGCCCTCCGCCGAGCTGCGTTTCGGGCTGAAGCTCAGCGCCCAAGCGAAATAATGTCGAGACGAAGGCTGTCGCCAGGTTGGCCCTCGATGCCAATGCCGGCGCGACCTTCAGACAAATCCCTAACCTCGCAGTTGAGGACTTCGGCACCATCGATGGCCACCTGCAAGCGCTCGTCCCGCACCGATGCTTCGACTTCGTGCGAGCCCTGCGCCCCGCTGAGGGCCTCGGCAGATAGCCGCTTGCTGGTGCATCCGCCGCGCTCGAGCTCGACACCATCGACCACCTGGGTCAGTGCCGCGTCTTGCCCTGCTGCCAAGCGGACCTTCCAGTGATTGGACGGCGACAGCCAGCCAAGCAAGATCGTGATCGCCCCGCGCTCGGTGGCAACGCCAGCCTGAAGATCCAGAGCGCGCCAGTGTGGGCCCGCCACCAGGAGCCACTCGCGGCCCTCGGAGCCGACCTCCAAGGTGAGGTGATCACCGCCATCGCCACTTCGCAGGGCCGCGCCCGCGTCGCGAGCACTGAGACCCTCGCTCAAGGCCAGCGATGAAAAGCTTGCACTGGCCGAGGCACTAAAGGGCCCGACCAGCGGCGGCCGAAGAATGAAGGCCGCGTCGCTCGCTTGCTCGTCTTGTCCAGCAAGGACCAGCACGCTGCCATCGGCAAGGCGAATCGCTTGCAAGCCGGATGCGCTGCGCAGGGGCTCCAGGCGCAGGTCTTCGGCAGCGCCATCCAGGCTGCGTATACGTTGGGCTCCGCTATTGCCGAGTGCGAGAAGGCTGCCGTCCTGCAGACTGATCAAGGTGGCGCTCGCATCGGCGAAGGCTGCTGAGAGGCCTGTACGAGCCGCCTGCATGCCGGGTGCGATCACGGCGAGGGCATTGCTCTCGAGCTGCTCGCCGGCCGCGAGGCCAAGCCAGACCGCCCCGGATTCAGCCTGGACGGCTGTCCCCGCCACGCCATCGACGAGCTGCGAAGGACGGCCATCGAGGAAGACTCTCTCGGCCACCGTGACGGGCGTGCCCGTAGCATCTTCGCCGCCGGCCAACAAGATGACGCCCGTGCCTTCCACGAAGGCACTGCCGCCGATGCGCTCCAAGGCAAGCACTGGTCCGGGCGTGAGCTCGCCGCTGTCGACATCGAGGAGGGAGCTTGTGCGCAGTGCGGCATCCTCGACACAATCGCTGCCGAGAAGCTGCGAGCAACCACCGGCCAGAAAAACTCTGTTATCAGCAAGAGCCACGGCTGCGTGTCGAGCGCGTGCTTCTCGGTAAAATGCTGGAGCGCCAAAAGCGCCAAGGTTTGGGCTGTAAACCTGAAAGGCGGTCGCGGCCCCGCCCACGAGCACCACGCGTCCATCGGAGAGAGTGCTGAGAGTTGCTCCCACGAGCCCCTGCGGGCTTCCCTGGCCGTAAAGAGTGTCGTCCAGGCTGATAAAGCTGCCTAGGCTGGGCTCGTAGAACTCCGCACTCTCTGCTGGCTCGCCGCTGGCAAGCACACCGCCGACGATGAGCACGCCACGGCCTGCGCCGGCAAGTAGCGCGCCCTTTCGCGAAGCCGTCCTTGGGCCGGTCGGGCACACGCCCCATTGCGGCGCCATGAACACGGGCACCTGCGCATCCGTCTCCAGGCCTTCGATGTCGAAGAGATCGGAGCGCCCAATGGTTCGCAGTGCCCCACCAAAGCCCCGCACCTCCAGCTCCAGAAGTCGGGTCGTGGCCGGAAAGCGATCGATAGAGAAACTGGCGGCTTGCCCAAGCTCGACCGACTGCGCGGTGCTCTCACTGGCGGCAAAGTCGCCTCGCGCGCGCAGAATCATGGTTCGCCCGTCATCGGGCGCCCCACAGCCAGGATCCGCGCTCGGCTGCACACGCACAATCTCGACGCGCCGGTCCACGATGTCAGAACAGCCGCCGGCCTGCAGCATGTAGGCGGCGAGGGCAAGCCCTGAGAAGAGGCAACGCAAGATGTCACCATGGTACACTTCGGCGCGGATGAGCGCTGTGCCGTCGAGTTTTGGCAAGTACTTCTTGACGGAGAAGATTGCCACAGGCGGCATGGCCGAGATCTATCTCGCCAAGCTGCTCGGCCCGGGCGGCTTTGAGAAGTTCTTGATCATCAAGAAGATTCACCCGGAGCTCTCCGGCGAGCGGCAATTCGTGGAGATGTTCGTGGCCGAGGCAAAGACCCTGGTCAGCTTGTCCCACGGCAACATCGTTCCCATCTACGAGCTGGGCATGGTCGAGGACAGCTACTTCATTGCCATGGAGTACATCGATGGCCCAACCCTCGAACAGCTCCTCAAGGCTCGCGACGCCACCTTCACCCCGACCATGGCCGCGCACATCTGCGCCGAGCTTCTCAAGGGCCTCGACTATGCCCACCGCAAGGGCGAAGGCGTCATCCACCGCGACCTCTCGCCGCGGAACGTGATGATCTCCCGCGAGGGCGAGGTCAAGATCGTCGACTTTGGTATCGCCATCGCCAGAGCCGTCGACAGCGACAAGCCCACCCGTGCTGCCGGGCCCGCTGGCTCATATCCGTATATGTCTCCCGAGCAAGTTCGCGGCGAGCCGCTCGATCCTCGCAGCGACGTCTTCGCCACTGGCATCCTGCTGTGGGAGATGCTCACCGGTCGCAATCTCTTTGCGCGCAAGAGCGACGAGGAGACCCTGGCTGCCGTTACCGATGCCGTAATCGCGCCGCCTTCGGAGTCGTGCCCAAAAGCCGCTGGCGTGCTCGACGCCATCTGCAAAAAAGCCCTCGAACGCGAGCTCGGCGCCCGCTATCAGAGTGCCGGCGAGTTCCTGGTGGCGATCAACCGCTTCCTTTACTCGCAGCTAGAGACCGTGACCCCGGCCGAGATTTCCCGCTTCGTTGCTTCGACCTGCCCGCCTCAAGCTCATGGACGCCCGGATAGCTCGCCGCGCGCCTCTTCGACTCGCCAGCCTGAGCGCAGCGGTACCGTGCCTATCGTTCGCAGCGGCACGGTACCAATGGAGCGAAGCGCGGCAGCCGGTGCGGCCCGAGCCAAGGGCAAGGTTCGCGCCGATACCGTGCGCAGCTTCGCCACGCACGTGGCATTCGAAAAAGTCTTAGCGAACGCCACTCCCATGCATGGCGTCCCCGTCATCGACGACACCAGCACGTCGGCCCCCGAATCGAAAGACCAAGCCGAGCAAAGCGCGACGAGCTCGATCTCCGCTAGCTCGACGCCCGCACGCAGCACACAGCCGGGCGCCTCGGCACAGGTCCAGGTCGAGCCAGACACCACACAGCAGATTCCCAAGCAACAAACGAGCGGCGCCTCAAAGGCGATACCTGCCCTCCTGGGCGCGATTGCGGCTCTTGGCGTCGGCGGCATCGCCCTCTTGATGCTCGGCAAGAGTGAGCCGGCTGCTCGCGACTCCCTGGCCAAGACGGTGAGTGATGCCAGCGTCAAAGAGAGTAGCTTCGATGCTGGCGCCTCGATCGATGCGGGCCAGGCCCCGCCTGATGCGGCCGTCATCGTCGACGCCGCGCCGCCAGCCGATGCCAAGTCTGCCCGCAAGAAGCGAAGCGATGCGCACGTAGCTGACTCCCTGGGCAGTCTGCGCGTGGGTGCCAGCCCGTGGGCCGATGTGTATCTCGATGGCAAGAAGATCGGCCGCGCCCCTGGTAGCTTCGACGTCAGTGTTGGCAAGCACACCATCGAGTTGCGCTACAAGCAACAGAGCAAGACCATCGAGGTCGAAGTGAGCGCTGGCCAGCTCACGAGCCTTGGCCTGCACACCTTCGCGCCCGAGTAGATCGCGCACGCACTGCGCCTCTCGTAGCTCAGCAGCCGCCGAAGCTGCACGGCTCGCCGACGAAGACTGGCCGAATCTCTTGATCGCCGCTGAGCAGGTAGATGGCGCTGCCCGCGATCGAAGCGGCGGCAACTCCAACCCAGAGCCAGCGATTGCTGAGCCAGGATCGAGATCCACCGCCACCACCGATCGGCCGCTTCTCGCTCACGAGCAGGCGCTCATCGTTTTGCAGCGTGGGCGGGAAGCGTCCCCCCGCCCGCCGAAGGTTTCGCCACAACTCGGAGACGGCGACCAGCAGTCCACCCTCGGGGTAGCCGACCTCGACCACCCGTGAGCAACGAGCCGGTTGCCCCGTGCACAGCTGCGCCAACAAGGCAGGCTGTTCGCGACGCCACACGCTGGCGACGAGCAGCACCGAGTCGACCTGAGCATAGAGAACAAGAGCTCCCAGCGCCTGCGTGGCCTCGTCCTCGGCCACGCCCCCGGCCAGGGTTGCCGCGCCGCCCAAAACTCGCTGGGCAAGCGGATCGACATCCATGCGCACCCGAACCGGCGCGACTACGCCCGCACTCACCGACACCAGCTGCGAGCTGCCCTGGTAGCCAGGTTCTTGCGCTGAGACCAGGTGCAGGCCGTCTTGCAAGGAGACCTCGGCGAGATTGGCGGCCAAGGGCTCGCCATCGATCCAGAGCTTGGCGCTGGCTGGCTCGCGCTCGACCGGGCGTGCTTGCCAGCTGCGCTCCTGGGCGATGGCGGCATCGAAGGCAACGACCACCTCGGGCTTGAACTCCGAGTCGCTGACCCTTCGCTCCGGGGCAAGCATATGCACGAGGCGAAAATCGTCGGCCGCCTCGGCCTGCCGTTCGATGTCGAGCTTGGTTGCCCCCAGGCGGAGGGAGATTTCCGCCAAGAGCTCGCGCCCACCTTGTAGGTGTGCGACCGCCAGCGCTTCCGTGCGCGCCTGCGCCAATCGGGCCGCCGCAAAGCTTGGCCGCACCTCCAAATAGCTGCGCCAGCCCTCCTCGAGAAGCTCGTTGGCCCTCGAGAAGGCCACCAGCTGGTCTTCGAGGACCGCACCGCCCTCGACAGCCGCACGGGCCTCCTCAAACATGTCGACGAGCTCGAATCCCTCTGTGCGCAAAAGCTCCGAAAGGGCTTCAGAGAGGCGCTCGGGCCCCTCAGGAGCCTCAAGGCCGGCGTAGAGTTGCACCGATGCCCTGTCGGCGCGGGCCGATCCGTTGGCCGCACCCAGGCAGGCGGCAAGCGCCACGAGCAAGAGCGCGCGCCCCCCTCGACGCTGTCGGCCATGGCTGTGCACGAAGCTCATCATACTGCAGCGGGCAAGCTCTGCTATAGTCAGCCCGTGGCATTTGAATGGATGCAAGAGACCGCCCCTCCCCGTCGTCGCGCCGGCGACGCAGACACACGAGTGACCATGTATCGACGTGAGCTCGCCGAGCGAGCGGGTCTGTACTGTCGACTTGGCTACGCTCCCAGTCGCGCCATCTCCCGACTGCAAGCAAACGTCCGCTGGGACTTCGAACTCGAAGCTGGCCCAAGGCCCAAAGGTCTTGGCGACAATGACATCGCCGACATCGTCAAAGCCACGTACCTGAGGCGTCCCGCTCGCTAACCCAAGGTCGCTTGAACAACGAATTCCCGGCAAGCTTCGGCCGTTACACGCTCCTGCAGCGGGTAGCCTTTGGCGGTATGGCGGAGATTCTTCTCGCCATCGAAGACACGGCGCACGCAGGCAAGCGCTTCGTCACAATCAAGCGCATTCGCCCAGAGCTCGCCAGCGATCCTGACTACGTCGACTTCTTCATCAGCGAAGGCCGCGTGTCGATGCAGTGTCAGCATCCCAATCTCGTCAGCGCCTTCGATCTCGATACCGTCGACGGCGTGCACTACCTGGCCATGGAGTACATCCGCGGCCATACCCTTCTCGACTTGATTCGTGCCTGCTATCGCTCCGACTCGCAGTTGAGCATCCCGACGGTGCTGCGCATCGCTTCTGAGGTCGCCGCCGCCCTCGAGCACTTGCACAACATGCGCGACGTCCAGGGCCAGCCCATGCGGGTCGTGCATCGCGACGTCACGCCGCAGAACATCATGATCGACGCCAGCGGCTCGGTGAAGCTCATCGATCTGGGCATCGCTCGCTCCGAGGTGCAGGTCCACAAGACCCGCGTCGGCACCGTCAAGGGCAAGCTCAGCTACATTGCCCCCGAAGCCCTCAATGGCAAGGCCGTCCTCGATGGCCGCGCAGACATCTTCGCGCTCGGTATCGTCTTGCACGAAAGCTTGACCACCAAGGGCCTCTTTCGCGGCAACGACGACCTCGACACCCTCGAGCGCGTGCGCAAGATGCCCATCCCCCGAGTCTCCTCGCTTCGGCCGCAAGTGCCGCCAGAGGTCGACGAGCTTGTCGACAAGGCACTGCAACGGCGACTCGAGCATCGCTATCAAAGCGCGTCGGAGATGCTGCGCGATCTGGGCGACCTGGCCAGCACATCGCCACCGGCTTCCATCACTCACCTGCGCGACGAGGTCTTGCGCATGTGCGGCGATCCACCCATTCCGACCCTGGGCGGCGAGAGCTTTACGGCCCTGAAAAGCGCCTTGAACCCCGACGGTCCGGCTTCGGCCAACAGCATGGTGGAATGCGTAGTCAGCGATGAGAGCGACGAGCCAACGATCAGCTACTTCCTAAAGCGGGCCGGCGTCAATCTGGGCATGGATGCCGCTACCAACGACGCTAAGCCCGACCAGGAATGAAGCGCGGGGCGGCCGCCTGGCTCGGGCCGCCTTTGGCCCATTGTTTGGGACTGGCTTTGGCCCTGGGGCTTTGCGGTGCGTGCAGCTCGCCAGTGACGACGAGCGCGCCGCACAGATCGAGCGCCAAGCACACGAGCGCGCAGGCCAGCGATGGGCAGTGGTCCTGGTCGCGCTGGAGCGTCCAACCCGGAAGCTTGCGCCTGGAGCGAGAAGGCTGGCAGCTGCAGGTCGACGCCATGGGAGTCGTTCGCGGCACCATCGTCCGTGAGAACCGATTCTTGAGCACTGATGGCCAGCCCTTCGCTTGCATCCAGGGCCTAAGCTATGCGCGCGTCGCCCGCTACCGGCTCGAAGGCAAGACGAGCCCTGCAGGCTTTGAGCTTGCCGAGTTGTCCTCGGATGTGCGGGCCTCGCCATGTGAAAGCGGCGAGCGACCTTTGCGCCGCTACCATATCCGCAGCGGGGTCGATGGCGAGCTCCTCGTCGACTGGGACGAAGGCTCGCAGGTCTTAAGCCCGATACTGTCGGCGAGTGCATTGCCCAAGTTTCACGAGGGCCGCGCCCTTGAAGGCAGATGGAGCTGGCAGAAGATCGAGCGCGAAAGCGGTCTAGAGCGCATCGAGACCGAGGACTGGGTCTTCGTGCCGCCGGCTGGCTCGCAGGCGAGCACGCAGGTACATGCTCGCTACCGCAGACTGGTGCGCATCACCGACACAAGCGGCGCCATCATTCCCTGTGCTGGCTCCGACCGATACCAGTTCGCCGATGAGTACCAGCTGGTCGGCACACGAGCAGGACTTGAGCTGGAGCTCACCGAAGCCTCGGTGAAGGACGAGGAGCATCCCTGCGTCACCAAGGAGCGTGTCCTGGATAGCGCCAGGGCTCACCTCTACGATGATGCGTTGGTGCTGGAGTGGCGCGGCGGGCGGATTCAAGTCCTGCACCCCGGCGCGCCCTAGCTAGGCGCGCCCTTTTCGCCGCTACCTTCGAGCTCGCGCCTATTGCGGGCGGTAGAGGTACTTGAAGTAATCCTCGACCATGCGGTCCGACGAGAAGGCCCACTGCGACATCGCGATGCTGGCTCGCATGATGGTGAGCCACTTCGAGCGCTCCGCGTAGGCCGGCAGCACTTCCTTGTCCAAGACCTCGTAGAGACTTGCGCGATCACGCTTGTCCTGGGCCAGGCGCTCTTCCTCCGTCACTTCCACGCTGTTGTCGCGATCGTCGCCAATGCGCCAGCCGGTGACACCGTGCTCGCAGCCTTCCGGCCACCAGCCGTCGAGAATGCTCAGGTTGGGCACGCCGT
>JAHEAK010000005.1:26790-28247 GCA_024642805.1 Kofleriaceae bacterium
ACGCCGTTCATGGCGGCTTTCATGCCCGAGGTTCCAGAGGCCTCGAAGGGGCGACGGGGATTGTTCAGCCACAGGTCCACGCCACGGGTGAGCATGGCGCCCCAGTGCATGTCGTAGTTCTCGACGAAGACGACGTTCTTCGGCCAGCGCTTGCTCGCCTGGACAAGCTCGATCACGACCGCCTTGCCCTGGGTATCCGCTGGGTGCGCTTTGCCAGAGAAGACCAGCTGCAGTCCGCGCGCAAAGAGCTTCTCGAGACGCTCTGGCTCCCCGAAGATCAGCATGGCACGCTTGTAGCTGGCGGCCCGACGAGCAAAGCCGAGGGTGAGCACCGAGGGGTCGAGCTCGACGCCACTTCGCTCGGCAATCATCTCGAAGAGCTCTGCCTTCATTCGCTGGTGCGACACCCACAGCTCGGCGTGACTCTGCTCGATCGATTTTTCGGCGACCGTCGCGGCGCGGATGCGGGCGTCCTGCCAGGAGGGCACGTGCACGCCATTGGTGATGGCGCGAATCGGCGCTGCGGCACTAACCTCCTTCCACATGGCGCGCGCGGTCTGCGCGTGCAGCTCGGCCACTGCATTGGCATTGCGTGCCAGGCGCAGGCCAGCCACCGTCATATTGAAGGGCGAGCCACCCAGAGACTCGAGTTCTTCGACGGTGTGGCCGAGGTCCGCGCCCATCTGCTGCATCAGCGGGATGCCGTGCACCTCGTTGCCAGCCTTGACCGGAGTATGGGTGGTGAACACGATGTGTGGGCGAACCGCCTCAAGGGCGGCTTTCATGCTCAGGCCCTCCTGCTTCTGCTGCCGAACCAGCTCCAGGCCGGCAAAGACCGCATGGCCTTCGTTGAAGTGATAGACATCGACGTGATGGCCGAGGGCCTGCAGAAGGCGAACACCGCCCACGCCCAGCAAGAGCTCTTGGGCCAGGCGGTCTTCCGAACCGCCGCCGTAGAGTCGTTTGGTCATCCAGCGATCCTCGACATGCACAGGTTCGATGAGCAGAAGCTGAGAGCGAATGAACTGATTGACGGTATAGGCGCGACAAGCGACCTCTTTGCCTGCGACCGGCACGCTGAACTCGATGTCCATGGCTGCCAGCGCACTGCGATCAGTTGGCAAGTAGTGATCCTCTGGCTTGCCCTCATCGTCGATGAGCTGCGTGGTGTAGCCCTGATCCCACAGCAGACCGATAGCGACGACCGGCATACTCAGGTCGCCGACTGACTTCACCGTGTCGCCGGCGAGTATGCCAAGGCCGCCCGAATAGATCGTGAGGCTCGGATCCAGGCCGTACTCCATGCAGAAGTAGGCAACGCTGGGGAGTTTGTCTTCGCTCATGACGCCATACTAGTGGACAGCCCTTGGGGCGCGTCAACGGTTAGATTCCATACACTTCCAGGCAAAAACCCTTTCGTTGCAAAGGGCAACGCAGCACGCATCCGGGCTGGCTCG
>JAHEAK010000262.1 GCA_024642805.1 Kofleriaceae bacterium
TCGGCAGCCGCTACCGCAATCATCTCGGCGCCGTTGGAGTGGCCGTCGAGACCTGGCTTGCCAACCAGAAGGCGCGGCCGGTGCCCGGTGCGCTTGGCGTGACGCGCAACTCTCTCTTGCAGCTTGTCCTGGCGCTCCTCGGGCAGTCGCAGGTGCTGGCCCTGCACGCCCGTGCTGGCTCGATATTCCCCAAAGACCGAGCGCAAGGTCGCAGCCCATTCCCCCGTGGTGACGCGAGCGGCTGCACAGGCAATGCTCGGCTCCATCATCGAGGCGCCCGACTCCGCCGCTGCCCGCAAGGCCGCGAGGCAGTCCTCGACCCGGCGTGCATCTCGCTGCTGGCGAGTGCGCTCGAGGGCCGCAAGCGTAGCGGCCGCTTCACTAGCGTCGACGCGAAACAGGCCACCATCGTCGGCCTTGGTGAGTGGCGATTGAATGCCCTCGGTGTAGCGGTTGACGCCGACCACGACTTCTTCGCCACTCTCGATACGCGAGCGCCGCTGCGCCATCGAGCGCACCAACTCCTTTTTGAGATAGCCACTCTCGACGGCGGCTTGCACGCCACCCATCGCCAGGATGTGATCGATCTCTTTGCGGGCCTCGACGATCAGCGCGGCCGTTTTTGCCTCGACCACCACGGATCCTTCGAAGAGGTCCGGATACTCGAGCAGGTCAGTCTCGTAGGCCAGAATCTGTTGCAGGCGTAGCGACCACTGCTGATCCCATGGTCTCGGCAAGGACAGGGCCTCGTTCCAAGCCGGAAGTTGCAAGGCCCGACAGCGAGCGTCGCGACTGAGGGTAACCGCGAGTGTCTCCATGACGATGCGCCAGGCGTTGTTCTCAGGCTGGTTCTCGGTGAGGCCCAGGCTGTTGACCTGAACCCCGTAGCGGAAACGCCGATTCTTGGCATCTTTGACCCCGTAGCGTTCCTTGGTGATTTCTTGCCAGAGTGCGACGAACGCGCGCATCTTGCACATCTCTTCGACGAAGCGAATGCCTGCGTTGACGAAGAAGCTCATGCGACCGACGCAGGACTCGAAGTCTTCTTCCGAAAAATTCCCACGTTCCCGCAAGAGGTCGAGCGTGCCAATAGCATTGGCCAGTGCGTAGCTCAGCTCCTGGACGGGCGTGGCGCCGGCCTCTTGCAAGTGATACGAGCACACGTTGGAGGCATTCCATGCCGGCATCCTCGAGACGCTGTACTCGTACATCTCGGCGATGAGTCGCAAGCTTGCTTCGGGCGGGAAGATGTACGTGCCGCGGGCGAGGTATTCCTTGATGATGTCGTTTTGGGTGGTGCCCTTGAGCTTGCTCTCATCCTCACCGCGCTCTCGGGCCAGCGCCACATAGAGCGCCAGTAGCCACATCGATGTGCCGTTGATGGTCATCGAGGTGTTGGTCTTCTCGAGCGGCAAGCCTTCGAAGAGCACGCGCATGTCGTCGATGCTGTTGATGGGCACGCCGACCTTGCCCACCTCGGGACGGGCCATGGCATCGTCGGAGCTGTATCCGCACTGGGTGGGCAGGTCGAAGGCGATGGATAGACCGGTCTGCCCGCGACTCAGATTCTCGCGGAAGAGCTGATTGGAGGCCGCTGCGCTGGTGTGCCCCGCGTAGGTGCGGAAGATCCACGGACGATCGCGGGTGGGTGCGCCCTTGTCATCAACCAATCGAAAAGCATCGCTCGTGCGTGATTTTGACACGCTGCATTATACGGCCAGCGACCTGCTATTGCAGAGCGAAGTCGACTTCAAAATCCAAATTCGCTGCGCTCGGATTGATGTTGTCGATGACGACGCGGTACTCGCCGGCCGGCAGAAGGCCGGTGACCATCGAGTCGCTTTGCCCCTGTGCGAGGTCGTCGTTGGTGATGAGCCAGTCGTTGCCTGTGACATAGAAGAGCGAGAGCCGACTGTCGATGTCGGAAGGTGCCGCGAGTCGAGTGGCCGTGACTTCGATCTTGATGTCGGTCTCCTGGCTGAGCGTAAAGCTCATCACCACCGGGTCGAAGCGACTGCCAAGGGTCGCCGAGAGGCGTTGGGGAATGCTCACCTCGCTCACGTTGATCGTCGGGGCCGATGAGCGCAGCTGGTACTGGTTCGCCGGGCCACCTTCGTGCGCCGAACTGGCCGCCGGTACGTTGCGCTCATCGCGAACAATGAAGTGATGGCGTCCACTCTTGAGGGCAAAGTGATGCATCTGCAGGGTCGAACCGGGATTGGCAAAACCGACGCTGGGCGGTGCGGCGTTGCTGGCCTCGGCGATGGCCAGGTGCGGAGCGTGTTCTCCACCCTGCGCTTCCAAGGTCCACAACAAGAGCTCGCCAGCGACCAGATCGACCGCAAAGACATCGAGGTCATCCGCCTCCCCAATGGCTCCGTGCACGGCCACTGGCAAGGTCAGCTCGTTGAGATCGGTGACGCTATCGCCGTTGTTAGGTTCACTTTCTTCTGTAAGCGGCAAGGCTGCATCGGGGCTCGCGCCATCTGGCGACGCACTGCTTGCATCCGCCGCCTGGTTCGGCTGGCTATCGCTCCCTGAACACGCAGGGGCGACGAGGCCCATCCAGAAGGGAGCCATGAAGAGGGGTGCCGAACATCGCTTGCGGAACATCGCCCGGTCATAACGTCGACCGCCGGGTGCTGCAAGCGAGATTCGTGCGCCCCGCGGTATCAGGGCGGCATCAGGGCAGCGCTTGCGTGGGCCAGGGCAAGGCGATCGCCGCGCCCTGCCCTTGTTGCGCGAGCCGCGCTGCGCAAGGCTTGGCCTATGGCTCAAAGCAAGTCTCCTTTCGCTGATTGCACACGCTTTCTCAATGGACACGGGCCGCGCGATCCAGCGGAGAAGCTACGTGAAGCGCTCGCTGAGCTGCGTCCCCAGGAAGCTGCCGATATCTACGGCGAGGGCGAGATGATCGAGGGCTTTGAGCAAGACGTGGCGAGCCTCTTGGGCAAGGAGGCGGCCGTCTTCATGCCAAGCGGAACCATGGCACAGCAAATCGCACTGCGCCTGTGGTGCGATCAGGCCCAAACCAAGAGGGTCGCCATGCATGCCACCAGTCACTTGCAGCTACACGAGCAAGGAGCCATGCAAGTGCTGCACGGCCTTGAGCCGCAGCTACTCGCCGACTCCAAGCGCCTAATGACGCGCAGTGATCTAGAAGCACTGCAGCTACCTTTAGCAGCCATCCTCTGGGAACTTCCCCAACGGGAAATTGGTGGTCAGTTGCCAAGCTGGGAGGCTCTGGAGAGTGAACTTTTGTGGGCCAAGGATCATGGCATTCGCTGCCACCTCGACGGGGCCCGTCTGTGGGAGGCCGCTCCCTTCTACGACAAGAGTCATGCCGACATCTGCGCGGCCTTCGACAGCGTCTACGTGTCTTTCTACAAGGGGCTTGGCGGCATCGCCGGTGCGCTGCTCGCCGGCGAGAGCGACTTCATCGAGGCCTCACGCCCGTGGCTGCGCCGACACGGGGGCAACCTCATCTCGATGTATCCCTATGTCTTGTCGGCGCGCGCGGGTCTCGCTCGCCACATTGAGAACTTTTCTCAATATCGAAACAAGGCGGTCGAACTCGCTGCCCAGCTTGCGCTCCTCGAGGATCTTCGCGTCGTGCCAGCGCAGCCGCAGACCATGATGATGCACCTGCACATCCAGCGCGATAGCGAGGCGCTCAACGCCGCCAATGAGCGACTGGCCGCGCGCACCGGTGTCATGCTCTTCGGCAAGGCCCGCGAGCTAACACCAGGCCTTGCAAAGATCGAACTATCGCTCGGCCAGGCCTGTAGTGCGCTGCCTGCACACGAAGCGGCGAGCCTGTTCGCGCAGCTCTTGGCGGAGAGCGCCGAAGGTTAAAGCGTTTGCCGGGGCCGCGACTTGCCCTCGCGACTTCCACTCTGACTTCCTAGTCGCTACTTGCTACTTGCGGAACGAGAAGTAGCCGAGAACGACGGTCTCGCCGCTGGCTTGGACGCCGCTTAGTTCGAGATCGTAGCGACCAGGACGCAGCTCCTCGCGTCGAACGACAACCGTCACCTCTTCGGCGGCGATGGCGGCGCTCAACTCCGCGCTCTCATCACCGTAGAGCTGCATGACACGCACGCCGGCGTAGGCGCTCAGGCCGATGGCCGGCAGGTGCAACTGAACTTCCTTGGCCGCAGGGAGAGGGATGAGCTGCGACTTGCCGCGAATCGAAAAGGATCGCAGGGTCAGATCCGCACGGTGAGCGCTCTGTGACGAGGATGGCCCCATCAGGAAGAACGCGGCGGCGCCACCGCCGAGCAAGACGAGCGCCAGCACCACCCACAGCACTGCGGAACGCCCACCTGGGGCAGCCGGCTCAGGAGCTGGTTTCTGGGCCTGCTCATCAGACTTCTTCTGAGTGCTGCTGGTGGCAGATCGAGCTGCGCGCGGCGCTTCTTTCTCTGTCTCGGCCTCCGCTTCGGCTTCTTTGCTGCGCTCGGCCTCGTTGCGCGCAAGCATCGCCTTGAACTCTTTGCGATCCTTGTCGATGCTGGCTGGTAAGAAGCGCTTCTCGTAGGCTCCCGTGCGCTGCTCATTGAGGCGGCCCGATTGATAGGCCTGAAAGAGGTCGCTCTTGACGGTCTCGAGCTCGTCGCGAAGCCCAGCATCACTCAAGAAGAGAGACTCGATGCGGCTTTGTTCGGCGTCCTCGAGCTCGCCGAGCAAAAACGCCATCATGTCGTCTCTGCTTAGTTTGTGCTTGGGATTTGCCATCGTACTGCTCGAGCTGACAGGGGCCAAAGCATAGCCCAGGCCCCCAGCATCATATCAAGCGAGAAAGGCTGGCAAGCGGTTGCTGGCTTAGAATGCGCTCACGCCGCGCTGATCGCCAAGGGCGCGCGCACGCCTGGAGCTGCTCTGCCCGAGGGCGGGATCGACGATGACCGAGGGATGTTCGGTGCCAGCCAGCTCCTTGGCCGCGTCGATCACGATCGGAAATTCGAAATCGGCACGTAGGTTGACGTTACCGTCGACCTCCACCACACACATGGCGCGCCCCGCACACTCGAGAGCTTTTTCGCGCCCCTCTTCGTCGACGATGAGGAAGCTGCCCTCGAGCTGCACCTGCGTGCCGCGCTCAAAATAGTAGCTGCAGACACCCTCTGCGCTGGTGCAGCTCTCGACATAGGGCTCGACGATCATGACCTGACCCTCGCCGATGATTTCGATGTCGAGTCGTGCAAGCTCGCCACTTTGGGGAGCGCCACTTTGGCTGGCGTCGCCGCCATGATCAGCCTCGAGCCCTTGGCCCGCGCAGGCGCCCAGACCGAGGCCAAGAAGCGCCGTGCCGAGCAGGCTGTTGAGGGCGGAGCGGAAGAGTGGGCGAGGAGCGTTTGGATTGCTGAAGTTCATGACAGTGCCTTTGGTTGCGGCAGCGCTGCTGCCTGATTCGCCGCCCTTATCGGCCTGGTCCCTGGGCGGTTGCGTCGAGTTTGGAAACTCTTTTAATGCCATGCATTTCATACGCTTATAGTGCAGGGCTCGGGAGCACCGCCCGCCCATCGCCCAGCGCCGGGCCCTCAGTGGCGCGCCCTGGCGCCTGCCCCTACAGTCCCACCATGCAACGAGTTTTGGTTACTGGTGCGAATCGAGGCATTGGCCTTGAGCTATGCAAACAACTCAAGACGCGTGGTGACGAGGTCATCGCCGTCTGTCGACAGAGCTCGCCCGCACTCGATGCCCTGGGCCTGCGAGTGGAAGACTCGATCGATGTCACCGACGCCGAGAGCCTTGCCGGTCTCGCACAGCGCCTCGAGGGAGTACGCCTCGATCTGCTCATCAACTGCGCAGGCATCATGGGCCGAAACTCACTCGACAAGCTGGATGTCGAGTCGATTCGCAAACAGTTCGAGGTCAATGCCATCGCCCCGCTGCGCGTAAGCACCACCCTCTTGCCACTGCTCGGCGAAGGCTCCAAGATTGCCATCATCACCAGTCGCATGGGCTCGATCGCAGACAACGACTCGGGGGGTGCCTACGGCTATCGAATGTCGAAGGCTGCGGTCAACATGGCGGGCAAGAGCCTGGCCATCGACCTCCGTGAGCAGGGCATCGCGGTGGCGCTCTTGCATCCGGGTTGGGTTCGCACTGACATGACAGGTCACACCGGCCTCATCGACAGCGATGAATCGGCCAAAACCCTGCTCGCGCGCATCGATAGCCTGCAGCTGAGTGAGACCGGCGCCTTCTGGCATCAAAATGGCGAGGCGCTTCCCTGGTAAGCTGCTGCTATCTAGCCGCGATTGTTCACATCCTGGGCCCGCCCCTGTCGGTCAAATTATTGCCCACGACCCTGGCCCGGCCTACGATCGATCGATGCGTCGACTCGACTCGCTGATCGTCTTTGGCAGCCTTTCTCTAGCACTTGGGTGCGCCAGCAGCACGCCCAAGCACCACGTCGACGACGTCGCCATCGACGTTCTGTGGGACGAGCAAGCGCCACCCGCTTCCGTGCAGGAGAGGGGCGCGCAAAGCGACACCGAGAGCAAGGACGTGGCCGCCAAGCAGCGCGCTGCTACGCCGCGCCTTGCGGCCAAGAAACCGACCAAGAGCGCGGCCAAGAAACCGACCAAGAGCGCGACCAAGAGCGCGACCAAGAGCGCGACCAAGAGCGCGACCAAGGGCGCGACCAAGGGCGCAAGCAAGGGCAAAGCGCCGAGCACTGTGGGCAGCGCCGTGGCCAGCGCCTCGCCTCCTGCCGCCAAGACCGCCTTGCAGTCGAGCACCTACTACCTCACATGGCAAGGTCAGCGCATTGGCGAGGCCACCGAAGTCTTCTACCGCAGCAAGGCTGGTGTGCGCATCATTCGCACCGAGGAGATACGAGTGCGCCGCTCCGGTGTGCCGGTCGAGAGCGAGACGGAAATCATCATCTTTGCCGATCAGAACCTGCATGCCACACGCGTCGAACTGAAGGCACGTGCTGGTGCGGTGACTCGCGAAGGCAACGCCTTGCGCGCCGACGATGGCAGTTGGGTCATTGCTCTCGAGGGCGAGCCGGTTCGAAAGGCCACCGCCGAGGCCGTGCCCCTCGAGTTGGTTCCCTATCTGCTAGCGCAACAAGGGCAGCGATCCTATGACAGCCCTGTGCTCTTGGCTGGCTACGGCTTTGCGGTCACCGACATGCACGTCACCCATCAAGGGCGCAGGGGGCGCGCAACCCTCAAGAC
>JAHEAK010000263.1 GCA_024642805.1 Kofleriaceae bacterium
GAGTCCAAGACCGAGCTTCTCACGTACGTAGCGGACCTTCTGGAAGGTCCCCTCGACGATCCGCAGCAGGCTCTCGAAGCGCGCCTGCAGTGCCTCGAACTGCAGCCTGACAATCAGGAACTGCACAACACGGCCCGCGTACTGGCAGGCCAGCTGGGCAAGGTGAAGGTCTATCTCGAAAGTCTCGAGGAGATGATCGCGCAACAGCGACGCGCCGAAGAGTCCAACTTGACGGGAGCGCTGCTCATGCGCGCCGGTCAAGTCGCAGAGAACGAAGTCAATGATCTGGATCGAGCGCGCATGCACTACACGGCGGCCGAAGAATGCCTGGCCGCCCCGGCAGACGCTCTCTTTGCACTGGCCCGCGTGTGCGCAGCGCAAGGTGACACTGACGAGCAAGCCCGCGCCCTCGATGAGCTGACAAATCTGGCGACCGTCGATGGTCCCATTGTGGCCCAGGCCGACGCTCTGTATCGACTTGCGGAACTGCAAGTCGTGCAGCCCGATCTGGTCAAGCGCGGCATCGATTTGCTGCGCAAGGCACTCGAGGTCGAACCTCGCTTCCGGCAGGCAGCAATGACCCTGAAGGCCGCGGCGGAGACCTCCCACAACGCACCAGAAGTCCTGGCGCATTACGAGTCGGCTGCCCGTCAGAGCGGTGACAAGCTCATCCTGCTCGACTTCCTGGAGAGACGTGCCCAGGGACAAGCCTCCGTCGAAGAGATCCGAGAGGCCGTCGACCTTGCTGGCGAACTGGGCGAAAGTGAGCGCGCCATCCGCCTCCTGGAGCGAGCCATCGATGCGGCCCGACAAAGCAGCGAGGGTCTGGCCTCGGCCATCTGGGCAGCCCGCGATCTCGCCCGCCACTACGGCATCATTGGCAAGCTGAAGAAAGCCAAGGAGCTGCTCTTTGAGATAGCGCACCTGGCAGCACAGGATGAAATCAACGAGCTTGGCCTCTTGTTGGCCGACAAGAGCAAGGAGGCCGAAGAGTTTGCGCTCGCCGCCGAATTCCTCGAGTTTCTTCGCCAGCGAGATCCAAACGTGCGGGCCATTTGGGCGCCGCTCTTGGCCATCTATCGCGAGCTCGGAAACGGTGAGGCCCTGTCTGCCCTGGTCGATGACACCTTGCCGAGCCTCGTGGATCCAGCGGAGCGCACCCAGCTTCGTCTCGAGAAGGCTCAGTATCTCATCGATGCCGAGCGCGACGATGACGCTATCGACCTACTGCGCGACGCATGCCTCGACGATCCCAACAGCATCGAAGCTGCCGGCATGCTCGAGCAAGTCCTGCGCAAAGAGGGCAACGAGGAAGCGCTCAGTGACTTCCTCTGGCAGCGCTTCAACGACGCCAAGGAGCGCGGCAATCCGTCGACCATCACCGATGTGGCGACGCGTCTCGGCGCGCTTCTCGACCAGATCGGGCACGACTCGATGCAGGTGTTTCAACAGGCCCTTGAGCTGGTTCCCGACAGTCAAGAACTCTTGCAAGGCGTGCTGGCCCGACTCGACGAGTCGGATCCCACCGAGAGAGCAGACCTCACGGAACGCTTGCTCTTGACCGAAGAAGGCGAAGCTGCGGCCGACCTTGCTCTTGCCCTCGTGCAGATGCGCGAGCAGCTCGATGACGCAAGTGGCATCCAGCGAGCTCTGGAGATTGGCGGCAATGCCTGTCCCGAGCACGCAGGTATCCGCGATCGACTCGAAGCCTGGTACCAAAGCAGCGAGCAATGGGAACCCCTGGCCAAGATGAAGATGGCCCAGGCGGAAAGCCAGGATGACGACGCCACCAAGGTGGCGCTCTTGCGCGAGGCCGCGGCCCTGTACCGCGATCGCCTCTCCGACATGCACACCAGTGCCGCGATCCTCTCGTCCGCGCAGGCCATGGTCCCCACCGACGAAGGTCTCGCAAGCGAGCTTGCATCCGTGCACGCAGCCTCCGGCGACTTTGAGCGCGGCATCGAGATCATCGGAGTCAGTCTTGAGCACATCACAGACGCCAGAGCCCTGCCACTGCTCTTGTTGCGCTCGAATCTGCTGCGCAACCTCGATCGCAACGCGGAAGCCATCGCGGACCTGGAGGGTGCCATGTTCATCGACCGCGCGATGGTCGAGCCCATGCTCCTTGAGGCCCTCGAGGGCGCGCGCCTCAGCGCCAGTGCACGCGGAGACGTCGACTCCGAAAGGGACTCGACCATGCGGCTCATCGAGATCTACGACGAGCAGGGAAATGTAGAGGGCGCGCGCGCCATGCTCGTATCTTGGATCGAGCGTGATCCGCGTGACGTGTCTGCGCTCACCCGACTGCGCGACATGGATCGCGAGGCCGAGCACCACCAGGGTGTTCTCATCGCATGCGCACACCTGGTGACCCTGGTGAGCGACGAAGAGCAGCTCGCCAATGCCATCATGCTCGCAGATGCGGCCGCCCAGATTGGCGACACCGAGCACGCTCGCGCCGGTCTGGAGCGAGTACATCAGGACCAGCCCGCCAGGGGGGAGATTCGAAGCCGACTGCACGCCATCTACGAAGCCATTGGCGCCCAGCGCGAGCTGGCGGACCTGCTCTTGGTGGACGCGGGCTACAGTGAGGACGATGACTCGAGGTACGACAAGTACCGCAGCGCCGCCTCGATCTACGTCAATGAGCTCGGCGACGCGCAGGCCGCTATCGAACCTGCGCAACGCGCACAGGAGCTGCGTCCTGACGACCACAACACGGTGGTCCTGCTCGCTGACGTGCTGGTTGCTTCCGGCAAACTAGACGAGGCCGTAGGCATGCTCGAACCTGCCATCGCCAATCACAAGCGCCGCTCGCCAGAGCTGGCCAGCTTGCAGTATCGAATGGCAAAGGTCTCGGCCGCTCAGGAGGATCGCACCGAGCAGCTCGAGTGGTTGAAGAAGGCCTTCGATGTCGATCGCAAGGATGGTCTGATCGCATCGGAGCTTGCCCACCTGGCCACCGAGCTCGGTGACTACGACCTTGCGCTCAAACCGCTGCGCGCCATCACCTTGATGGACAATCCCGGTCCGGTCAGTCGTGTGATGGCTCTGCTCTGGGAAGCCAAGATCGAGCACGCTCGTGGCAATCGTGCCAAGGCCGAGCTTTGGGCCAAGAAGGCTCTGCGCGAGGACCCTGAGTACAGCGAGGCTGAGGACTTCCTGGCCCAGATTGCGGAGTAGTGGTGGGCCCGGAAGCAGCGGTCGTCTTGAGTGAGAGTGATGGCGTCGCCGTCATCACTTTCAACCGTCCCGATAATCGCAACAGCATGACGCCCGAGCTCTTGCGGGACTTTGCTGCCTGCTCAGAGACAGTACGGCGCGACCAGGACCTGCGAGCGGTGGTGATTGCTGGTCGCGGCAGCTGTTTCAGTGCCGGCGCCGACTTCAAATCCAATCTTCAGGTCGAGAGCGAAACGGGCGCGCTCGATCACGAACGCTCCTACGCCATGTACGAGCCCTTCCTCAGTGTGCTCGACATTCGCGTACCCGTCATCGCGGCCCTCAATGGTCACGCGGTGGGAGGAGGCTTTGGCCTCGCCCTCGCCTGCGACATTCGCATCGCCAATCGCGACGCTAAGTACGGCGCCAATTTCACCAAGCTCGGACTCGCGCCCGGCATGGCCATCAGCTACCTCTTGCCTCGCTTGCTTGGCCTGGCGAAGGCAAGCGAGCTGCTCTACACCGGTCGTCTCATCGATGGTGTCGAAGCCGAGCGCATTGGTCTCGTCAACGCTGCATGCGTCGCCGAAGATGTCGTGCCGCGCGCGCTGCAGATGGCTCGCGAAATCGCTGACAACGCACCCGTCGCCATTCGATTGACCAAAGAAGCCATGCGCAGACACATGGGCTGGGATGTTCGCGGCGGCGCATACGCCGAATCCTTTGCCCAAGCAGAGACCGTGAAGATGGACGATGCCAGGGAAGGCATGGCTGCCCTTCTCGAGAAACGCAAGCCTATATTTTCCGGTAGATAGGTTAGCCGCCGCTGAGTAAGCGGCTTCGCACTCTGGCCAGAATCGCGTACGGAGATGCGCACTGCACAGGCTCGGGAGTGATCCCGACGTTTGTAAATACAGCAGCTTAGTCGAGTTGTCACAATGGACCGACAATTGCTCCTGAAGGCGCGAACCCTCAGCGGGAGCCTGTCATGGAAATCGGCGTCATCACGAATCCCCATTCGCGCAAGAACAAGACTCGGCCCAATCGCGCGCGTGAGCTGCAAGAAATCGTCGGCAACCTCGGCGAGGTGCACGCGACCGACAGCGTGGATTCCATCAAGCCTATCTTGCGTGACTTCTTGCGACAGCGTGCCCGCTACTGGGTAGCCGATGGTGGTGATGGAGCCCTGCACTGGATTGTGCGCAATGGACTCGAGCTTCTCGAAGAGGACGAGTTTCGCGGTGGCGACTACCAGCTTCCGACGACCATCCCGACCAACGGCGGCACCATCGACTTCGTAGCCAACAACGTCGGCATCACGGGCCAGGCGGAAGGCATCCTCGAGAAGCTGCGCCACAGCATCGAGCTTGGAACGACTCTCGAAGAGGTCGAGGTCGACTCCATGCTCATCGAAGGCATTGCGCTCGACGAAGAGGGCAACGAAGAGGGCTTTCGCACCTATGGCTTTGCGTCGGCTGTCGGTGGCGTGGGTCAGCGCTTCTTCACCAAGTACTACCAGGAAAAAGATCCCAGCCCGGCTTCAATTCTCAAAGTCGTCGGCAACACGCTGGCTTCGATTCCGGTGGCGTTTTCACCGCTAAGCAAGCTGCCCCTGCCCACGAGCCTTCGCACCTACGCGGCCGACATCTTCGAGCCAGCACACGTGCAAGTGACACTGGACGGCATGATCTTGCCCGAGTCGCACTTCACCGGCATCCACATCGCTTCCATGTCGATCGACCTTGGCGGTGTCTTTCGCCTGTTCACGCGCGCCGACAAGCCTGGCCTGATGCACGCCATCGTCGGCTCGCCATCGCCCTTGCAGCTGGTTCGCAACCTCGGGCGCATGCACAGCGGCAAGCCATTGCGTAGCCCTGCCATCGTCGACCGCGAGTGTCGCGCCATGAGTGTCGAGGTTCGCGGTGGCGAGCTTCTCGCCCCCATCATCGACGGCGAGTGCTACCACCGAGTCAAGAAGCTCAGCTTTGCCAACGGCCCACGTCTACGCATTCCGAAGATCACCGGCACCAAGCACTAGCTCTCGACGAGCCGCGCGCTGCCCGCGCTTTGGGGCAGGCGCATGCGGCACTGCCCTGCTACTTCTTGCAGCTGATCTTCACGGGGGCGCTCGAGTCGCCCGTGCACTGTTTGCCGCTGCATCCCGCCGCCTCACAGGCGTCGGCCTTCTTGACGAAGCACTTGCGCTTGACCGTATAAAAACAGTCTTCGCGTTTGCCCTCCCAGCGCCAGCCACCCCACTGCTTGCCCTTCTCGGAAACCGCTTCCTTTTCCTCGTAGGTGCTGCGGCGAGGCTTTTTCTCGGCAGGCTCGGCAGGGCTAGATGCGTCTTTTTGTGGGGCTGGGCCACACGAGGCGATCAGAAGCAACATGAAAGAACTCAGGATCGCACGGGCCAACATTGCTCTGCGGAGTATACTCTGCATCACGCAGGTACCTCGTGGATCGCGACGAATTTGAGTCAAAAGTGCTGGAGCTGTGGATCAAGTCCCGAGTTCCACTCACCGAAGCCAACCTGCAGTACTTTGCAGAGGTTCCGAGGCGCACTCTCAAATCGTGGATCGACGCCATGCTCGACGAAGGATTCCTAGAGCTCGACGTGGATGACGAAGGAGAGATGAGCTACCGGGTCCTCGGTGCTCAGCGCTCCCTCGACGGACCGGAGACCTGCGAGGACTACGAGCGCAAGCGCAAGATGGTCGAGGAGGCCAAAAAGCGCATCCTGGCCCGACGTGCCGGCAAGGACTACGAGCCGCCCGCTTCGAGCCCCGCCGTAGCCGAGCGCGCCGCCAGCCGATTGGAAGCGGCCGACGGCGAGGATGGCTCCGACGATGAAGAGGATGGGCCCGGCGTCGTCGGCATGGTTGGGCGCGTCGCCATGCTCGCCTCTGGCAAGGCGCTGATCGCTCTCGACAAACCTCTCTCGATGCTCGACAAGCCGATGGTCAAGGGCAAGAAGTCACTGCTTGCCTCAGCGGGGCTGTCCCTCTTCGGTCCCATTGGCTGGCTCTACGCCGGCTCCTTTCGAGAAGCGGTTCCAGCCTCGCTTGCGTTCATCGCGCTCGCCAGCATCGCAGGCTTTGTGCCCAGTTTTCTCATCGCTCCCTTCACGATGATGGGCATGGCCGCGTCGAGTCTCGTTGGACTCACCTACGCCTGGCGCTTCAATCGCAACAAGCGTCGCACCACCCTGCTCCTGCCGGCCAAGAAAGCCACAAAAGCCAAAGACTCGGAATCCTAGCTGCTTCTCGACAGCGGCGCTGAACGAGACTTTCCGGCTCGCAGGGGCTTTTTGCCCGGCCTGCGCCAGCTTGCGCGCACCGGCCATTCGCACCAGCGCCTGCGTTTCGCACCTGCTTTTGAGTGCAGGGCTGCGACTCGGACCAGTGCTTGTCGCTACAATAGCGCGAGGTGCGAATCGGGCATGTCATTGGCGGTCGCTTCCGCATACAAGCCCTTGCCGGATCCGGTGGCATGGGCCGGGTCTATCGCGCACTGGACGAGAGCACCGGCCAGGATGTGGCCCTGAAGGTTCTAAGCCTCGACGCCAGCAAGTACTCGCGACGCTTCATGCGCGAAGCGAAGGTCATGTCGGAGCTGAACCACCCCAACATCGTCGGCTACGTTGACTACGGTGAGACCGATCGTGGTGCGCCTTTCATCGTCATGGAGTGGGTGAGCGGCGAAGACCTCCGGCAGCGCATGAATCGCAAGAAGCTCGAGCTGGGAGAGGCACTCGCCATCATCGCCAACGTCGGCGGAGCGCTCGCCTTCGCGCACCGACGGGGCGTCATTCATCGCGACCTCAAACCCTCCAATCTGATGATGGTCGAGGGCGACATCGAGCGCATCAAGCTGCTCGACTTTGGCATCGCGCGCTGGCGTGGTCCTGGCGCGGAAAAGATGACTCGCACCGGCATCAGCATTGGCACGCCAGGCTACATGGCCCCTGAGCAGTCGCGCGGCGAAAAGGAAATCGACGGTCGTGCGGATATCTACGCCC
>JAHEAK010000264.1 GCA_024642805.1 Kofleriaceae bacterium
AACGCCGCACTGCGCGGGCGTGCCGGCAAACTCGTCGTTGATGTGGCACTTCACGCACTCGACGCCCTTGTGCTTCATCGTGAGAGGCCACTGACCGCCCGGATCGTGAATACCTTTGGTGCCGCCCGCGCCCACCCCCTTGTTGCCCTCGGTGGTGTGGCACTCGAGGCAGGTCTGCACGCGCTTGCCGTCACGCATGACCTTCTGGCGCTTGGGCTTGTCGGTGAAGTCGCCGTTGTGCACGTTCTTGTGCTCGTGACAGCCCATGCAGGCCTGGCCCTTGTTGGTGGCTGTCGAGACGTTCAGAAAGTCGTAGGGCTGCTTGCCCGAGTGACACTTGCGACAGGTGGCCGAGGCGTGCTTGCCACGCAGGGCAAAGGAGGTCTTCTTGCCGTGGTTGCTGACGAACTGCGAAGGCTTCCATGACGATTCTGGGTGACAGAACTGGCAGGCGGGCGGATTGCCGAAGGCCTTGAAGCGATCGCGGTGCGGGTTGTCATTGGAGTGGCAGTTGGCGCAGGCAGGATCGGGCTTGCGCGTTCCCAGCTGTTTGGTGTGGCACTTGTAGCAGTCGAGCTTGGAGTGCGCGCCGCTGAGATCGAACTTGGTGCGCGCCTTGTGGTTGAACTCGTAGACCTTGAGCGAGCGATTCTTTGGGGAGTGGCACCAGTCGCAGCTCTTCTTGTCAAAGAGCATGTCCTTGTGTGGTGAGGCGTGGCAGCCAGAATTGCCGCAGTTGCCGGCCTTGGGCTGCTTGAGATTGAACTGCGCTTTGGGATGGCACTTGCCGCAAGCGACGTCGCGGTGCGCGCCCTCTTGCGGAAACTCCGCATCGCTCTTGGAGTTGTGGTCGAAATCCAGACGTGCGCGCTGCGGCTTCCAGGAAATCTCGGTATGGCAGCGCTCGCAGGCGAGCAGCGCGCGCCGGTCGAAACCGTGGGGCTGGTCGCGCTTGTGACAGCTACCGCAGAGCTTGTCTTCGCCGAGATAGGTGCGTCGGCCGGCTGTGTTGGTGTTTTTGTGGCAGCCTTTGCAGTCGAGGACCGCGTGCTTGTCCTGCAGGACCCAGCCGGCTTCCTTGTGATCGAAGCCCTTCTCGCCGCCCTTGACCGTGCGCCAGCCCATCAGATCGAAGCTTCGGCCTTTGTGCTCGAGGTGGCAGGTCTCACAGGCCTTGCCCTTGACCTTGGAGGAAGCGTGATAGCCCTGCCCGGCCGAAATGCGCGCCTTGAGATCGTTGTGATCGTGGCAGTTCAAACATTTGTTGCTGTCGACGACCTTGCTGTCAGTAACGTGGCAGTCGTTGCAGCCGCTCTGGCTGTCGAGGCTTGCGTGCTCCTTGGCCAGGGCACCTGGGCTCGACGAGAAGAAGTCGGCCTGCGCGTGGGCACGCCCACTGAGCAGAACCAGGGCCAGCACGAGGCTTAGCCATGCGAGCACAGGCCTGTGCAAGCGTCGCAAGGGCGGGTAGATGTTAGAGCGACTTCTCAAATGCCAACCAGATGTGCACGGCCGAGATAGCGGCCATGATGATGCTAAACGGAACGTGCACTTTCTTCCAAGAATGCAGCAGAAGTTGTGCCCGCGAGGCCAAAACGCGCCGGCGATTGATGAGCATCATTCTGCCCGTGCGGCGCTCGAGCTCGGCAACGCTCTTCTTGGGCATACCGGTCGCCCTGAAGACACGCCGACGATGGAGATAGCGGGTGGGCCGCTTCAAGTCCTCGAGCATGACCCAGAAGAAGGAGCGCAACATGCCGGCGTAGTTGGCGATGTTGTCGGCACGTGTCTTGTGCGGCTGCAAGATGGCATCGCTCTCAGCGACGGCGTGCGGAAACTGCAGACGCAGAGCCTTGATGGCCCGCTGGTGATCGAGCTC
Organism: Kofleriaceae bacterium; assembly: GCA_024642805.1. Classification (GTDB taxonomy): domain Bacteria; phylum Myxococcota_A; class Polyangia; order Haliangiales; family Haliangiaceae; genus NORP324. The sequence continues at coordinate 1,880 of JAHEAK010000264.1, forward strand.
CTCGAGCTCGCGACCGTTGAGCAAGTCTGGCACCTGCGTGTACAGGTAGCGACCAATGACGCCCGAGACGAACACGATGATCATGCTCCAGAAGGCCGCCGACACCCAGTTGTCGAGCTTGAAGGCCGTGTGCAGCACGATAAAGGCGGGCCCCATGGTGCCTGCCATCAGGTGAAAGTCGAACCACATGGTGTTGCTTGCGATCTTTCGGAAGCTCTTCATGCGCCGCAAGGGCACGTAGAGGATGGCCAAGAGCATGAGCGCCGTGCCCACGTAGCCACAGTAGATGGCAAGGTCATTGCCCGCGCGAAAGCTCACCTTCATTTCGGCGATGACGGGCTCTAGACCGTCGCCGCGCAGAAGCACGTACTGCAGAGAGCTGGTCGGCTTGTAGATGCGCAGACCAATCTCGGCCATTGCCAAGAACCAGGCCGTGAGCGAGAGCCCCCACATGAGCACCGGCGCGAAGCGACCACGCTTGGTCTTGGCCATGCCGGCGTCGCGCACACCCACGCCCTCGGTAAAGGGTTCGATGGGCAAGATCTCGACGTTCTCGAGCACGCCGACTTCACGACCAGAGCGAGCCGCGAGCTGAGCGGCCGGAGCGCGTTCCTGGAAGAGATCGTAGGCGGAGACCTCGATGAGAGCACCGGTGGGACAGGCCGAGACGCAGGCCTGCGTGGGATAGGCGTAGCAGTGGTCGCACTTGTTGGCGACGCGGCGCGGCCTGGCGATGCGCGCCTGCCCCGGCCCGTACTTGAGCGAGCCGTCGTGCTCGAGGCGCAGCTTGAAGTCCTCGCGGTAGGTCGGATTGTTGGGGTCCTCGACGTCGACCATCTCGATGGCCTCGTAGGGACAACTCTGAGCGCACAAGGTGCAGCCCACGCACGAGGTCTCGTTGATGACGACCTCGCGAATGTCCGGATCGAAGCGAATCGAGTCGTACTCGCAGGGCGGAATACAGCGCTGATCGGTGCAGGTGCGGCACGAGAACACGAAATCCAGCATGCCCAGCTGGTAGCCGCTCAGGGTCAGTCGGCGGGCCCCGTAGCGCTCTTCGCAGGCGTCCTCGCACTGCTTGCAGTCGATGCAGGTGTCGAGCTGACGAATCCTGACCATCTCTCCGGATACCGAGATGCCGTGGCGAATGAAGAAGTCGAGGATCTCCTGCTTGACGCCCTGGATATCGTGCAAGCGATCGCGGCTTACCTCGATGGCTCGTCGCAGACGCGCTTCGAAAAAGGGGAAGTTGACTGCCAGTTCCGCCACGGCTTCGTGGGATATCGACACAACCACCGATGGCTCGACGGCATAGAAGGCGACGTCACCACGCGTGCCACGCACCAGGGCCGCCGAGTTGAAGAGGTCGCCGCTCATGAAGGTGGCCAGGTTCTTCTTGGCCACGCGCGAGAGTGGAGGTGGCCGCAAGGCGCTCAGCTCGGCGCGCTGCTCTTCATTCATCTGGTCGTAGGCGATCTGTGCCTCACGACGCTCGGCAATTTTCTCCGGTTCGAAGACGGCGACCGCCACCTGCCCTTGCGCCACAAGATTGACCCGAGCGCCACCCTCTGCCAGGCCGTGCGGATCGGCGACGAAGCGGTCTCGGTCGTATTCGAGGCGAAACAGGCCGCCCATGACCACCAGACGCCACAAGTCCTCGTTGCCAATGCCATCGAAGACAGGCAATCTGCGGAGCTCGCGATAAGCCCGTTGCGTTTCGGGGGACGACTCCCCTTGTTGCCCCTGCGGATGGTTCATCTGGTTTTCATACCCGCTGGTCGCCGGACTGCTCACTGGGGTATGGTTCAAGCAAGTCGTGTGCTCAGGCCTATGTTCCGTCGAATCATTCCAGGTTTCAAGACGTTAAGGCCATTTCTGCGGCCTTCGCAGCTTTCTGCGTGGGGGCTCCTGCCCCGGGGATTGTGCATCTTGGTTGTGCTTGCGATGACGGGAAGGGCCCACGCACAAGAAGCGCCCGAGTTGATCTTGCGCGATCGCCCTGCCCGCACCTACCTGCTCCTCGGCCCCTTGGTTTCCGCCCTCCATCGCGACCAAGCCTGGGACTCGCAAGTCGGAGGACAAGTGCAAGTGCACAGACAGCGCAAAGAGCGCCTCTTGGCCTCCCTAGGGCTCTCGGCTGGGGTTGCCAGCTTTGCGCGCTACCGGGCCTTTCGACTCAATCTAGACGCCTATGCAGGCACTGAAATCATCGAGAACCTGCCCTTTGGCCTGGCTCTCGGTCCGGTTGTCGATCTCTTTCACACCCACGAGGCCAGAACTGGTGCCCAGGGGACTCTGTGGATCTACGCGGGCCTGGCTCCCTACCTGCGAGTCACAGCCATGTATGGCCTGGGTGCCCCGGCAGGCATGGAGTTCGAGCTAGGTCTGCGCATTCCCTTCTCCCTTCGCCACTGGTAGGCGGGCCACCGCTTGACTAGGCTGGTAGGGCGCGATAATTACCAAGTACTTCGACGTGGAATGCGACGAAGACTTGTGCGGCGATCCAGTTGCTAGATTTGGATCGACACACGCTGCCTGGTGATATGGTTTTGTGAGGGGGTAGAGGGATGCCACAGCTAAGTATTCTTGTCGTTGATGATGACCAAGAGGTCCGTGAGTTCTTGAAGGATTTTCTCGAGGGCGATGGCTATGCCGTCACCTTGCTCAGCAATCCCATGGAGGCTGTGCAGTCGCTCCGCGAGAACCAATACCACCTGGTCATTCTCGACCTGATGATGCCCGAATTGAGCGGCATCGACCTTCTGGGGCAGATCCGCCAGGTCGATGACGACGTGGCCATCATCATTCTGACCGGCTATCCGAGCCTGGAAACCGCCACGACCTCCATCGAGTTGGAAGTCAGTGCGTACATTCGCAAGCCCTTTGCGCCCCAGGAGTTCAGGGATGCCATCGAGCGCATCGCCAAGAAGAAGGGCCTCCACCTCAGTCGCGAGGAGGAGCTTCACTCTACGATTGGTCGCACGATTCGCGAGCTGCGCAAGCAACGCAGTCTGACCCTCAAGCAGATGTCGCGCCGCACCGACCTGAGTGTATCGCTGCTCTCGCAGATTGAGCGCGCGGAATCCTCCGCCTCGGTGTCCTCGCTCTTCAAGGTCTCGACGGCCCTCGACGTGCGAATCACAGAACTATTCGGTAGCTACTAGCCAGTAGCTAGCGACTGGCAGGGGCGGCCGCTAGCGGGCGGCCTCTGCTCGCTCACGCATGTTCTTTATGGTGTCTGCGTAATTGGGGGTCTTGAAGATACCGCTACCAGATACGATGACGTTGGCGCCGGCGGCGACCACCCGTTGCACGTTATCGACCTTGATGCCGCCGTCGACTTCGATGTCGACCTTGAGCCCACGCTTGTCGATGCGCTCGCGCAGGCTTTCAATCTTAGGCAAGCAGCTCTCGATGAAACTCTGCCCGCCAAAACCGGGGTTGACGGTCATGACCAGCACCATGTCGAGATCGTCGAGAACGTAGTCCAAACCATCGATACCGGTGGCCGGATTGATGGCTACCGATGCCTTGGCGCCAAGCGATTTGATCTCCTGGACAGCGCGGTGCAGGTGAGTCACGGCCTCGGCGTGCACGCTCACCATGTCGGCGCCAGCTTCGACATAGTCGCGCAAGAAGGCCTCTGCGTTGCTGATCATCAGGTGGACATCCAGAGGCACCTTGGTGGCTCGCTTCGCTGCCTCGACGATCATCGGACCGATGGTGAGGTTGGGAACGAAGTGACCGTCCATGACATCCACGTGGATGAGGTCGGCTCCGCCTTCGCTGATGCTGACCAGCTCCTCGGCTAGGCGGCCAAAGTCCGCAGAGAGAATCGAAGGTGCGATCTGAATGGCGGGCGTCACGCGGCGAGGCTAGCACTAGTTTCCTAGCACCTTAAGCCTGACTCGCTATGATCGCCGTGCCCTGTGCCCAAGCTGTGCGCCTTGCCGAGGCTGCCCGCTACGCACCTTGCCGACGCTGCAAGCGCAGCGCGTAAAAGGCATCCATGGCGCCTAGATGCGGCCAGGATTCAAAATGCCCATCCTCGGCCAGAAGCGTGCTCCACGGTGGCGTTCCCGGTCCCTCCACCGGAGCTGCCACCACGAACTCTGGGTGGCGCTCGAGAAAGCGCTGCATCTGCACCGGCCCTTCGTCGGCGCTGAAGGTGCACACGCTGTACAGAAGATAGCCGCCCGGCCGCACGCGTTTGCATACCGCCTCGAGCAAGCGCTCTTGCAAGAGCACGAGCTCGGCGCTGTTTGGCGGCGGCGCCCACTTGCGCTCGGGGTGGCGACGAAGCACGCCAAGACCACTGCAGGGTGCGTCCAGGAGAACCAGGTCGTAATCGTCAGCCAGGCGATTGTCGTCACGGGTGGCGTCGAGCAAGAGACTGTGAACACCTGAGAGGCCCAGGCGCGAGCAGCTCTGCTGCAGAAGCTCGAGCTTGCGAGCACTGAGGTCCATGGCGTCGATGTGCAGCCCTTCGATGGTCTCGGCCAGATGCGTGGCCTTGCCGCCAACGCCGGCACAGGCATCGAGAATCCATTGCCCGGCCTGCACCTGCGCCATCGCGCCAATCAGTTGAGCGGCCAGGTCCTGCACCGTCCACAGGCCCTCGGCGAAGCTCTGCGAGTGTTCGGGAGAGCCAAGTCCGCTCAGCTCCAGGGCGTATGGGTATTGTTCTGAGTTCCTCGATGCCACCCCTTCGCCTTCGCGGAGGCGTTCGGCAAGGGCCTCGCGCTCGATACGCAGGCGATTGACGCGAGCGTAGAGCGGCGCGATGCCTTGCAGGCCCTTTGCGGCTTCTTCGATGCCGTCTTGGCCAAGGCGCTCCAGCAAGGCCTGCACCAGCCACACTGGCATCGAGTGTCTGGCCATGATGCTCTCGGGCTCATCGCCCTGTGGCAGGGGCGGTTCCCCCTCGCGAATCAGCTTGCGGAGCAAACCGTTGGCGAAGCCGCCCATCTTCGGTCCCGCGACCCTCTTGGCCTCGTTGACGGCATCGTGAACGACCGCGTGGGAGGGAATGCGATCGAGAAAGAGAATCTGATACGCGGCAACCCGCATTGCCAACAAGACGGGCGGCGGCAACTTGCCAAGCCCCTTGTGGGCGTACGCAGACAGAGCGCGATCGATGCGCGAGAGGTGGCGCAGCACGCCATAACTCAGCTCTGTGGCCAAGCGTCGGTCCTTGTCACTGAGCCTGCTGCGCTGCATCTCGGCAGACAGAGCCAGGCTCGTGTAGGCGCCACCACCTTGGACCCGAGTGAGGACTCGGCG